>NZ_JBBCZC010000011.1:0-85234 GCF_037144575.1 Sporosarcina sp. USHLN248 | reverse complement strand
TGGTACAACAAATTTCGAATACACGGCACCCTTGGTTATCTGACACCGATGGAATACCGCAAGGCTGCCGCAGGGAGTTAAGCAGATATCGTGCAAGGGATGTTGCGACTTTACAGTGAGGGGCGGGCATGATAACTTTGGCAGGATGAGCCGGATCTCTTTGAAGCTGGCGTCCTGGCTCGGAAGTCATGCCCGTAGAGGCTCGCTGTCAAGTCGCAACTGCAAACGCAGGCAGACCTTAAAACTTTTGTGCAGTTTAGTGTTGACAATCCAAAATTGTTTCAGAACGGGTATAGATGGCTGGCGAAGAAGGTCGATCAACTATGGTGCTATTGAGCCCATCTGTTAGTCTGACTCCAACGACCACGGTGCAGCACAGACTGTCGCACTCTATACGACTAGCACTCATGAGATATTAGTCTTACTCTGGTTATTGCACCAGCCTGCCTTTATTCTAAGAAGAATTGAGTTGGTTCCTGATTTAACTTTTTACTTAATATATTCATTCTGAAGGCTCAGCATTTTGTTAAAAAAACTTTTTCTGAGTCTCTTTTGTTATGCAATTTTGTAGATATTGATCATTTTTTAATTTTCATGGGAGTTGAAGAAGAAAAGTGAAGCTTATTCAACAATCGTGCCCGACTGTTTGAAGACAAACTTAAACAAATTAGGCATATTATGACTTTATCTTACTTATTTTTTATCGTATCTCTTTTCTCGACCGACGAGCGATAACGTTCGGGAAGCATCTCGTAGTTGATATTTGAATCGTAAAAGACATTATTAACATTGGCCTCCTCCTAAAAAGAACATACGTTTCCTTATAGTATATGCGGAACTTCTGCTCATATACAATGTTTTATATTGGAAATTAGGAGAATGGCGTCCAGTCAATTACATGAAAAAAGGTTATATATTTTTCGGAATCGGACATCATACATCATGTAAGTGAAATTATATTTCATTTAACGATAAAACGAAGGAGTGTTGAACGTGACAGAACGTCAAAACAGGGAAAATCAACGCAATCGGGACAACAACGAGCGCAACAACGAACGCAATAAAGACCAGAACCCGAATAACATCGAGTTTGCGGATGATTTCTTCGAGGACATCCCGAATAGAGACAATAACCGCAACGACAATACGAACCGTAACAGAAACAACCGTAAATAACAAAAAGAACCCGTGTCGCAGAAAAGCGACACGGGTTCTTTTACAAATATTGCCTTACACCATTTTTAAAAGCGCTTCTTCCCCGGTCATCCCCACTTGAATTCCGCACTGCTCCGCTTCATACGTGACGGACTCCAAAGGCGCTTTCAACAATTGGTCAATCGTTTTGACGCCGACCGCCCGACCTGCAATAATTTTACGATCGGCCAACACATCATTCAATAACCCCACATCTAAAGCACCACACATGATATATCCTTTTTCATTTGATACTGTTAATAAAGTAGTCTTCGGCAAACTTACAGAAACGGCCGTAAACGGATGTCCTTCAATTATAATTGGTGACAATGTAATCAAATCACTCTCCCCCTTTCCATTCTATACATATGCAAAAGCATCAGAATGGGAACGCTTGGCGCCAATTCAATAGCCAACTTCGGTATAATGAACAACAGAAGGACAGGAAAAGGAGGAAGTGATGTTCTGTTGATGCAAAATCAGAAAGAAAAAAATAAAGATCCCGATGTTGAATCCGATGAAAATTTGACGGAAGAGGAATGGAATGAGCTCGTGTTAGAGGCGCAGCGGGAAGCTTTGCAGAAACAGCCCGAAACGGAGGTTAAAAAACACCCGTATCGCTGGATCATTTATCTTATAGCAGTCGTATTGGCAAGCAGCACATTTGCAGGTCTCCTCCAAATATATTCGATTCCCGCGATCGATTTTTTACGTACATCCACCGCTTTGTCAAAGCAGCCAGATATTGCTGCCTATAAGGAAGCCGTCGTCGTCGTTGTAACAGAAGATGGCAAAGGAACCGGATTTGCCATTTCCGACGATGGTTTTATTCTAACGAATCGGCACGTCATCGAAGATAACGAATCCATCACGGTTGTCTTCCCTGAAGCTGGCCGTTTCACGGCATCACTGGTCAATACGTATCCGGCTATAGACCTTGCTGTACTAAAAATTGACGGTGAAAATCTTCCTTATTTGCCTCTGTCAAGGAATGCCGAGCTTGCGAAGGATGAATCCATTACTTTTATCGGCAATCCGTTGAGTTTTAAAGGCATTGCCAATGAAGGAACGATTATCGCGCCGACTCAATTAAAAGATTGGACGGACGAAGTGATCATGATTAAAGCACCCGTTTATAGAGGAAATAGCGGAAGCCCAGTATTAAATAATAATGGCGAAGTGATCGGTGTTATTTTTGCCACTTTAGACGACGAAACATATGGAAAAGTAGGCTTGTTCGTACCGATTGATCTTTATTTTTCATATCAATAGAGCTAGCAAAGTCTGATATTGTTTTAGCTGATCATGCAATAGCACATCGAGGAGATACTAATGTCATCAAGGTAGTGGCCGAAAGAGATTGTAAGAAAAAGAAATGAAGCTATTTAAAAAATGCGGGGCTGGATCGGTTCCGTATTTTTCTTCGGAGGCAAACCATTTTTATTTTAGCCTTAAATAATTTATACTGTTCAATAGGAACATATAAATAAATAGACAATTTGTTCCAAATGATGGAGGGAAATGATTTGAAAAAGGTACTATCGGCATTAATTGCAATTACAGTGATCATGTCACCAGTTGGAAGCATTGTGCTTGACGATCATGTTACTGTTGAAGCAAAAGGCTACAAATCAGGCAAGAAAAGCTTTAATACAAATCACAACAATAACTTCAATAAACAAAAAATGGAAAAGAAAAAAGAAGAACAAACACCCGTTAATAAATCTTCTAACACAAATTCCTCAAAAGGTGGTTTCTTCTCTGGCGGTCTAATGAAAGGCTTATTTGTCGGCGGGATTGCAGGTCTTCTATTTGGTAGCCTCTTCGCCAACATGGGTATGTTAGGCTCGATTTTAGGATTCGCCATTAATGTTTTGGCCATCTTGCTCATCATCAGCATCATACGCAAGATCTTTACAATGCTAAAAGATAAAAAAGACAAGCAGGATATGAACCCATGGCAGAATTCGTAATATCTGAACAGGACATAGTCAATGCGATTTGCATAGATCAAGCTCGCAAACATCAATTAGAGCCCGAGCAAGTCGAAGTCGAACTATTTTACGATGACGATGATGAATTTTCAGCAGAAGCGTTCTGCAACGGCCAAAAGCAGATTTTGAATTCATTTAACATGATCCAAGCAATTCGGCTTTGGATAGAAGAAGTTTTAGGGCAAGATCCTTACGCGGCAGGCATAAAGTTGCTATTAGACCGGGAAGAAGGCATTATTGCCTCGGTCCATTAAGAAAAATCGTCCGGCAATGAGAAAGCTGGACGGTTTTTTTATTCGATTCATACAAATGATGGAATGTAAAATTGAACGAAGAATTTTAGTGAAAAGAGGGATTGAATGGAAATTGTCTATTCAACAGAACGTCTCCATTTATGTGTTTTTAATAGCCGCTGCCTAAGTGCAATGTCCGAAGTATGGGGAAATGATGATGTAATGGGATTATGCAACGGCGCTATTCCACACGAAAAGCTGCCACTTATTATAGAAGCTTATGCAAATTGTCACCATGAGAATGGTCTATCTGTCTATGCTGTACAAGAAAAAACGAGCGGAAAAATAATTGGAGCTGCCGGATTCAATCTAACAGAGCATATGGATACAATAGAATTAATTTATCATTTCAACAGAACGTCTTGGGGGAAAGGATATGCGACCGAGGCTGCGGCAGCTTGCTTGGAGATTGCTAAAAATCATAGCGGAACACATCTTATCACCGCATCAGCCGATCCACAAAATCAAGCCTCCCGTAAAATCCTTAAAAAAATCGGATTTACGGAAATGGGCACGAAATGGTTCACTGATACCGAACAGGAAGAACCGTATTATGAATTGATCGTTTCGGATAAATAAAGAGACACCGGCAATTTCATTGTTGCCGATGTCTCTTTATTACTCACTTTGAACAATTGCTTCCATTTCTTCTTTGCTAATCACTTTTTTAGGAAATTGGTCATATACCTCTTTTAGCTGAACATTCATCTCTTCAAGTTCTGTTCCTTCAAAAAAAGGATATTCATAATAGATTGCATGACTACCCGCCTGAATAACGATTTTTAAAAGCTGCAAAGCCTGTCGGCCAGAGACATCTTCATCTGAGAAGATCGGCTCTTCGGGATATTGATTCGATTGATTGACGAAAAGATGGCCGGTTTCCCCTTTTACAAAGTGTTTATGTGCGAAATCTTGAAGCTCCTGTAAGTTTGTCGCTCGTTTCAAATTCATCACCCCTATCTTTTTTCTTTCCTTTTATTCCATAGCGCAAACAAAAAGTAGTATATAAAAAATGTTTATTTTGCAAAGATCGCAGAATTTATATAGGTTAAAGCTTCAATACCATATTTTGGTCGAAAACCTTTTTAACAATAAAACGTCTATATAGGTTGAGGCTTGCTTGCCTATCTCTTTTAATGCTATGATCTTGCAAGCGAACAATAACAATAAAGCAACTGAAAAATCTACTTATTATAAAGGTGGTTTCTATGAGAAGGATAGATAAAAAGAAGAAAAGAGGTCGAAAGGCTATAAAGATTGCCTTAGCCCTTTTGCTTATTTGTATTGGGTTAGGTGTATATTATTGGGTAGATCAATATAAGCAAGGACAGTCCTTAGCAGAGGATAGTTCATTTAATAAGAAAGACAAGGATGAAAATGACATATTCGACGGGCCTGAACCGCAATATGGTGAAATAAATGTACTCTTATTAGGAACTGATGCCCGTAAAGACGAAGATGGCCGTTCCGATTCACTTATGATCGCACATTACAACCAAGACAAAAAAGAAGCAAAGCTTATTTCGATTATGCGGGACACTTATGTAGACATTCCTAACCACGGAAAACAAAAAATAAACGCTGCGTTTTCAATAGGAGGCCCAGAACTTGTTCGTCAGACAATTAAAGAAAACTTCGGCTTAGATGTCCATTATTACGCAATGGTCGATTTTAAAGGGTTCCCTAAGATAGTCGATATTATCGCCCCTAACGGAATTGAAGTGGACATCCCTTATCCGATGTCGCATGGAATCGGAATGACTTTACAGCCAGGCGTGCAAACTTTGCATGGCGATCAACTATTAGGTTATGTCCGTTTCAGATATGATTACAAAAACGACTTTGGCCGAGTTGAGCGGCAACAAGAAGTCCTCACTAAGCTAAAAGAAGAAGCGGTCAGCTTGCATAGTCTTATGAGTTTACCGAAACTGTTAGGCGCCGCGGATGGCTATATTGACACGAATTTAGACAAAATGACAATGCTATCGATCGCCAAAGGAATATTAGATAATAAGTCGCAAAAAATAGCTACATTACGTATTCCGATTGACAATTCATATGACGATCCCGATACGAATGTAGGACGGGTGTTGGATATCGATTTTGAAACAAATATTAAAGCGATTGAACAGTTTTTGGATGATTCAACAGATTTAGCAGATAAAAATGATAAAGAAAACGTTGAATAATAGACTGCATTAGAGTAAAAGATCCTTTCCCATGAAAATGCGAGAAAGGATCTTTTTATTTTTACGAGGCAGATGTTATTTTTTATTTTTCTGCTTTGCGAGTTTAGGATATTCATTTTCCCAAAAATCGGCATTTTTAATTCCCAATTTCTTAGGTTCAAAAACCGGATCAAGCCCTGCCTTTTTCTGCTGTTCATAATCTTTTAGTGCAATCAATGCAGGTTTAGCCAACATTAAAATAGCGATGACGTTCAACCAAACCATAATACCTAAGCCTACGTCTCCTAAAGCCCAAGCAATATCGACTGTTCGGATTGTACCCCAGAATGTCGTCACAAGAATGATCAATTTCAAAATGAGCATAGCCGTATCCGACTTTCGATTTCGGAATAAGTAAGCGATATTCGTTTCAGCGATATAGTAATAGGCCATAATTGTTGTAAAAGCGAAGAAGAAAAGAGCAATCGCAACGAAACCAGCACCAAAACCAGGTAAAATGCTATCTACTGCCGCTTGCGTATAACCTGGCCCTTGCTCTACAGTCGGAATGTTTTGAACGATGAAGCCTCCTCCATTATCTTCCGTATTATACATTCCTGTAAAAAGAATCATGAACGCTGTTGCGGAACAGACGAAAAGCGTGTCAATATAAACGGAAAATGATTGAACCAACCCTTGTTTGACAGGATGAGATACTTCTGCTGCAGCAGCTGCATGCGCTCCCGTGCCTTGTCCCGCTTCATTCGAGAAAATGCCTCGCTTCACACCCCACGAAATTGCCATACCGACAATCCCTCCAAATGCCGAGTCAAGCGCAAAGGCACTCTTGAAAATCAGGCTAATAACCCCTGGCAATTCCGTAATGTTCATTAATATAATGACAACTGAAAATAGAATATACCCCAATGCCATAAATGGAACTAAAATTTGAGCAGTATGGGCAATCCTTTTAACACCACCTAAAATGATAAACCCTAATAACAAAATGATGACAAGACCGGTAATCCAATTCGGAATATTAAATGCGTTATGCATACCTTCTGCAATTGAATAAGATTGGACCCCAGGCATTAAAACAGCCATAGCGATCAGAGCTGCGATGGCAAACAACATGCCAAACCACTTCCAGCCTATCCCCTTCTCGATGAAATAAGCAGGGCCTCCACGGTATTGACCATCTTGATTCACTTTGTAAATTTGCGCCAAAGTCGATTCCACATAGGCACTGGCAGCACCGATGAAGGCAATCGCCCACATCCAAAAGACGGCTCCAGGCCCCCCATAGTAGATAGCAGTAGCGACCCCTGCAATGTTTCCTGTGCCGACTCGTCCAGATAATGCAATGGAAAGCGCTTGAAATGAAGAAATTCCTGCATCCGACCCTTTCCCTTTAAACATGAGACGCACCATTTCCTTAATATGGCGAACTTGTAACCCCCTTGTTAAGACTGTGAATAGCAAGCCTACTCCTAATAAAAAATAAATGACCGGTGTACTCCAAAGCACATTATTTAAGCCATCCACAAAAGCTTGCAAACTTATCCCCCCATTCTTTTCATTTACAATATGATAGAACAATTTTGGTTATACATTTCCCGAATAAGAAGAGAATAATCATAATCTTTGATGTACAGCAATAAAAAACCGCCTTGCATTTTTTGCAAGACGGATTTATATTATTTCGTTGTAATATCGGTAATTTGGTAATAGCCTTCTTCATCAATAATCACATTATATTCTTTTTGTTCCTCATGCATTGTTGACTTTTTCTTACCTTCAATCACTTTCACCGTCTCGTACGTCGTTACTATCGCATATTCTTCTTTCTCGTCAATTTTCACATCAGTCACTTCATTAGATTCAAAACTGATGATGATATCTTTTCCGTTAACCTCATCAATATGGTCATATAATTCATCATAAAGGTCGCTATCGATCAGCACCATATCTTCAATCCAATAGAAATCCTCGTAATAGAGCGCCATTTCATAATATCTCCTAAAATCGAGAATGAACGCTTCTAAAGAAGATTCATCGAAATAATAGTCATAAACTTCATCATCGAAATACGTATTCGCAGCATTATCATCTATAAAAGATTCGTAAAGATCAAACAGCTTGCTAATTTCCCGATCGGTCATCGGTTTTTCGACCCAAGAGTCGACAATATCAATCATACTATAAGCAGGAATTGAAAATGCAAAGTTGTTCTGGTTTGTATAAAGTAGTGAATTAATGCCGATTACTTTTCCTGTTTTCGCATCCAATAGTGGACCGCCACTGCTGCCTTGATCGATTTGCGCATCGACTTGATAAAGGTTTTTATAAGTAAAGCCAAAATCAATATCTCGACCGATTCCTGTTAAATAACCAATTGAAGCAGAGTTTTCAAACCCTTGTGGGCTTCCTAATGCGATGACTTCCAAACCGATGTCGGACTCTTCCAAGTCAATCGGTAACGGTTGCTCGCTGCGATAATCTTCTGCCTGAATGAGAGCAATATCAAATTCATCGGAAATGCCAATTAGTTTGCCGAGGGAATCTTCCCCTTTGGAATTTCGGACGATAACATTCGAATAGCCCGCAACGACATGGGCGTTCGTAATGATATAACCGCCTTCCCGATATAGAAATCCGGACCCCATACTGTCTTCTGTATATATAGTAAAGACCTTCGGCATCGCTTCTTTGATGACAAGTGTTTTATCCTTTGATTGTTTCAATTCATTATTATCTAACTGAGCTGCTGTTTCTACTGTATTGAATGAATCATCATTATGAGAAACTTCATTTTCTATCATTGCTTGCTCGCTATCAGCCGGCGATAATACAAATGAAATCAGGCTGTAAACACCTATGCAAAACGCTACAAAAGCTGCTACAGAAGCGCCGGAAGCAATCCATATCCATTTCCGCCGACTATTTTTATGCTCAGCTTTCATTTGAGCGCCACAATTGCTGCAAAATTTACCTTCCTCATTCTGTTGACCACATTTGCGGCAAATCATTCCATCACCTCACCTCAAGATTCCCATCTTTCGTTCCATGATTTTCTATATACTATAGTTAGTATACTATATGTTGCCGCTTCGTTGCCTTCGAATACTTAAGGATGATTTGTTTGGATTATCCCTTCATAGGTCTTTTCTATTACGGTTTAAGACACTAAGTAATAACGTAAATATGAATAGATACATCGCCCTAAAAGTAAGAGCATTTTAGTTACACGTACACGGCATGACAATATGAGAAAACGCATTTATCTGAATGAGCGGTTCGTTTTAAACTACCCCTTCATCTCGCCTAAAGAAGCCAAAAATCCCTACCGTTTGAACGACATTCGTAAATGCATTCGGATCTGTTTCCTTAATAATATGTTCCAAATCATATAATTCGTACCGAGTAATGACCACATACAGCATGCTTTTATCATCATTCGTATAGGCGCCCTTCGCAGGCAAAATCGTAATGCCTCGCACCATTTTTTGATGGATCGCCTTCTGTAAAGCTTCTGCTTCGTGTGTAATGATCATTGCTGTTACTTTTTCATGGCGAGTATGGAGCATGTCAATGACAGATGTTGTTACGTATAACGCAATCATCGTATATAGCGCATTTTCAGGTTCATATAAAATGCCGGCGAGCACGATAATAACACCGTTCAAAATTAAGAAATACACACCGATCGGTTTGTCTTGCATACGTGACAGCACCATAGCAATAATGTCCATTCCACCAGTGGAAGCTCCCAATTTGAGAGAAATGCCGATGCCGACTCCGGCAATGACGCCTCCAAAAACTGCATTTAAGATAATATCGTTCGACAGAGAAAGAACGGGTAGCAATTCTAAAAAGATCGTTGTAAAAACGACTGAAATAATGCTATATATCGTAAAGCCTCTCCCTACCTTAAACCAGCCTAAAATAAATACAGGAACATTGAAAATAAACAATAAAATACCTGTACTCAATGCTATGTCGAAATGATCGGCAAGTACGCTTGAAACAAGTTGCGCAGCACCCGAGAATCCGTTCGCATAAACATTTGCATTAATTAAGAAAAAGTTCAATGAAATCGCCATCAATAAAGCACCAATAATAACGACAGCGATTCTTTTTGCTTCGATGAAAAACATGTTGACCTCCTGTTTATGAACTTCATTTTATAGATAGAATTCGATTATAACTATTCTTTCCATACAAAGATACTCCTAAGCACAAAAAAGGCATCGACAATGATCGATACCGAATTGTATAAATATAGAAAGTATTAGTAATCTCACTCGAAGTAGGAGACGACTTATCATATTACTGTAAATTCGCAAGCACATTTTTATTTTATGAAAACATTAGTGAAATAAAACAGTTAGAATTCTTCATTTAAAAACCCTATCATGCTTCCATATTCATTAGTCTGAACATTAGGTAAAATTTAATCCTACAATCGGTAAACATCTTAATAATTCAACAAGCAAATCCAGACAATTCGATTATGACCAATCGAATGGACGAACGAGACGAAAGGATAAATGATAGGGGGCCATTCCATTTCTCTGAAAGACTGAATAACCATCTATCCATAATAAGTTGTCATGTTCAGGCCCCGTTTTCCTCTATTGTAAACAATAAGAAAAGTCATGGATTTCGATTTGCTGTAGCTTATTCATTTCGCCAAACTTTGCCCAACAATTTTACCGCCAAACAAACAGCCACCTAAAAAAGTTCCTTCCAAAGCGCGGTAGCCATGCATACCGCCTCCTCCGAATCCGGTTACTTCTCCTGCCGCATACAGGCCAGGCACTGGAGTACCGGACTCATTTAGAACTTGGCCATTCAAATCTGTTTGCAAACCGCCTAATGTCTTGCGCGTCAATATATTGAGTCGCACAGCTATTAAAGGGCCATTTTTAGGATCTAATATTTTATGAGGCTTTGCAACTCGAATCAATTTATCCCCTAAATAATTGCGGGCACCGCGCATTGCTGTAATTTGCAAGTCTTTCGTAAATGTATTATCCATTTCACGATCTCTTGCAAGCAGTTGACGCTCAATCTTTTCCAAATTAATCAAATCTTTTCCCGTAATGTGGTTCATCCCTTCCACTAATTCAGGCAGCGTATTAGCTACTACAAAATCCTTGCCCCGATCCATAAATGCCTTCACTGGTGCAGGCGGTCCAGGTAGAATCCTTGAGAGCACTTTTTTAATGCTTTTTCCTGTCAAATCTGGATTTTGTTCTGAACCGGATAACGCGAATTCTTTTTCAATCATCTTTTCTGTAAGGATAAACCACGAATAATCATAATTTGTCTCTTGAATCGCCTGTAACGTTCCTAAAGTATCAAATCCGGGGAAATTCGGCGCAGGAAAACGATTCCCTTCTGCGTCAAGCCAAATGGATGAAGGTCCCGGCAAAATACGGATGCCATGCAAGGGCCAAATTGGATTCCAATTTTGGATTCCTTCTGTGTAATGCCACATTCGGTCTTTATTGACAATCCGACCGCCTGCCTTTTCCGTTATCGAAAGCATGCGGCCGTCGACATGAGCAGGCACGCCAGAAATCATCCTTTTTGGGGGAATGCCTAATCGCGTTGGCCAATTTTCTCTTACAAGATCAAAATTCGCTCCAATTCCTCCGCTCGTTACTACAACCGCTGTCGCTTTGTATGTAAAGTCACCGATAACTGTCCTTGAGCTTTTCTCGCCTCTTTCAATATCATCTTTTTCCAATATCTTTCCTTGCACGCCGATAACGGTCCCGTTATGGCTTATTAATTCATCAACCCTATGCCTTGGCTTATAGTCCACAAGCCCATTTTCCATTCCTGCCCGAACCATTTTTTCAAAAGGCTTTACAAGCCCTGGTCCTGTGCCCCATGTAATATGGAAACGAGGCACTGAATTGCCGTGGCCTTCAGATAAATATCCCCCTCGCTCCGCCCAGCCAACGACAGGAAAAAAACGGATACCTAACGAATAAAGCCAATTTCTCTTTTCTTCTGCGGCAAAATTCACATACGCCTCTGCCCATTTTTTAGCCCAATAATCTTCATCATCCAACCGATCGAATCCCGCGCTCCCTAACCAATCTTGCCAAGCTAATTCTTTTGAATCTTTTATACCTAACCTTCGCTGTTCGGGAGAATCTACTAAAAATAATCCTCCAAACGACCACCATGCCTGCCCGCCCAGTGAAGTTTCAGGCTCTTGGTCCAATAAAAGCACCTTTTTCTTTGATTGAATCACTTCAGAAACCGTAACCAACCCTGCTAGACCAGCACCAACTACAATTACATCGTATTCCATAGTCATCCCATCCCTTATATAAGATTTACATGCTATTTATATTTCGCTATTTCTCCTAATAAGGCCTTTATTTCAGTGTGTCATTTACCGACCATGTATTCTTATTTTCAATATATGTTAAAACGATAGCTCCTTACTCTGTCTCCATGTTATAGTAATTTAATCTTACGCTTGAAGGAGCGATTAAAATGACTGACACGAATATAAATATCAATTGTCCTATATGCGGAGGTTCGAATAATTGCTGTTATGGCAAAGACAAATCTCTTGGGGAATGCTGGTGTACAGAAGAGACATTTCCTGAAGGAATTTTTGCTTACGTGGAATCCGAATTTATTCGAAAAGCATGTATATGCAAAAATTGTTTAGAAAAATATAAAACAGGTACTCTTTTTGGAAGACCCCTTACTTCACTTTCAGATTAACATGGCTAGCCGTTCCATCTTCACCTATGACAAACTGCAGTTCGTAACGATTAAGATCATAAATGAAATTCGTTTCATTTGTTGCATCAATCGTTCTTAATTCATGAGGATTTCCGAGCTGCTCACGTAAATCTTTCTCTGTAATTCCTCCTAAGTTCGTTTGGCGCTCAACATTCGTTCCGAAATAGCGTGCCTCCTGCAAAATTTCATTTTGATTGTATCGGAAAGCATACGATGCATTTCCCATTGAACCGTGGTAATGGTCATAATCGTCCTGCTCTTCAGGTTCACCAATTCGATTAACCACTTCTTTTCTTGTCGTTTTTCCTACATATATTCCATTAGGTACCTTATATACTTTTCCTTTTTTTGCATCCTCATAGAGATTGTTTAGCATCTCAAGAGATAGGTCCTTTTGAAACTCCTCGTCACTCTGTGCATTGCCTTTAGCTTGATCAGTTAACTTTTTATCGTCAATTTGTTGATTTTGCTCTTCGCTTACCTCTTCGTCTACAACTCCATCATCTTCACTTTTGCTTGCTCCACACGCAGCTATCGATGCTATAAGTAGCAAAAGAAGTAGGTAGATCATCATTTTCTTCATAGTTGAAGCCTCCTCGCTGTTTCCTTTTGTTGTCCAATAAAATCACTCCATTTTGTTATAAAATAATACAGATATAAAAATTGAAATGCAAAACTTTTACACAAACATGTTTAATAGATTCATGTACAGGGAACATCTTCAGTAGCAACATTTATTCTATTACTAACAAAGAGGAGGAATTAATAATGGCGAAAGATGACAACAAAAACAACAACAAAATGACGGTGGAGGAAGCTGGACGCAAAGGCGGAGAAGCAACTGCCAAAAACCATGATAGAGAGTTTTATGAAGAGATTGGCAAAAAAGGCGGAGAGGCTACTGCGCGGAATCACGATAAAGAATTCTATGAAGAAATTGGTAAAAAAGGCGGCGAAGCTCGAGCGCGCCAAAGCGACAACAATGACAATGACGGCAAAATGAGCCAAGAAGAAGCTGGACGAAAAGGTGGAGAAGCAAGAGCGCGTCAACGGAAAAATGATCAAGAGTAATTTATGAAAACCTTATAATTTGATAGGTTTTAGGCTGTAGGCAAAAGATCTTTGTCTACAGCCTTTTTTACTGTATATCGTAATAACACCGGCGTAGCTTTAAATTAGTTTCGATGCGGAAAGCGAGCAATATTTTTTGATAATGTGGATCTGGATAGTAAAAGGGGGGGAAGTCAATGTTGCCCAAATGGACAGCCCCTTTTCTTATTTTCAGAAACAAACTGCTTTCTACACAATTTTTTCTAATGATTTAAAGGAACCTCCATTGTCTCACCGCCATCTATTTTCATTTTGTATAAATGATAATCAGGCTGCCGTTCTCCAAAACGACGGTCGACAATAAAGTAGATTTGATCGTCGGGTCCTCTTAACGGCTTGGATGCATTTGATCTCATAGTCGTCAATTGCTCTGTTTCAAAAGTTTCATAGTTGAAGCTGAATAAATCATACTGAAAAATCCCGTTTGATTTAGTTCCGCTGACTGCTTGAAAAATGATTTCATTGCGCTCGGGAATTATTAAAAAATCATAAATATCTTCGTGCCCAGAAGGGTCGCTAATAATTTCTTTTTCTTCAGGATCACTCAAAGGAATTTGAAAAATCCTTTGTTTCGCCTGAAACACATCATCGGCAGATTGGACATCATCATCGTCGGTCATTTGTACAAAAACAGTATCATCGTCCGATGATACATGTAATGAGCTCATGGCATATTTTTTCATATGTGTATGTCGTTCACTTTTTTTCATATCAACTTTAAAACTGTAGACGTCAAAATCATGTGGTCGCTCTCCAGTAATCGGTGAATAATTTGTAAATGTATCCGCTCGTAAATAAAAAAGCAAACTAGAATCTTTCGGATCAAAAGCAATCTCTGTAACAATTGCATTTTCAGTAAAAGCAACTTCATCTTGCATTGTATCCATGTGAATAAAGTGAATTTCTGTATTGCTGTCCATGTCCATTTCTTTATCTGTTACAGCATATGAAAGAATTTGGCCATCATTGGAGAAGCTGACATCTACAATCGTTTGATCGACTGGAAACTGTGCTAACAACTCTTTTTTCCCATCTTTATCAGATTGATAAAGGCTTGGTTTACCTTGTTCAAATTCTACAAAAGCGATGATGCCGTCAATTGTGACATCGTATATACCAGTTAGTCCATTTTGCTTTTCATTTTCGGATACATCGAACATAAAACCCAGAATGACAAGCCCAATTGTGATGATTGCAATAGAACTTACAATCCATATAGTAGGTTTTTTCATGAAATAGCGCCTCCAAACATGTTAAACAATAAATAACCGACGCTTATAAGCAAAATAATCGACTGAATGGAAGCAATTGCATACGCCCATTTTTTCTTTTGCTTTGAGAGTAAACGCATTTGTATTGCGTAGGAAATGATCCAACAAACAATTGGAATTGATAGAATGAACAAGATAATATGGAGTTGATC
This sequence comes from Sporosarcina sp. USHLN248, assembly GCF_037144575.1. NCBI lineage: Bacteria > Bacillati > Bacillota > Bacilli > Caryophanales > Caryophanaceae > Sporosarcina > Sporosarcina sp. USHLN248. The sequence continues at coordinate 70,275 of NZ_JBBCZC010000011.1, read as the reverse complement.
TGTCGCAAAAAAAAGAGCAGCCCATAACCAAAATAAGGTAGCAGCGCCAAGCAATAATCCTGTCGTTATATTTACAAAATGAAGGCGTCGAACATCTTTATAAAACATTTCCCCTTTTGTTGAAAAATCGTAAATCGTCGTTCGATAGAGCAATATGATCGAGAGCACGATTATCAATATTGATATAATCGATAAGCCTATTGAAAGCGGAGAATTTATATCTGATGCTAATAAAAAACCATATAAGAAGACAAATAAATGGATAAGCAACAATCCATTTATCCAAAAACGCCTGTTTAGAATAGGAATCGCCTGCAATGTAACGAAAAGCAGCAAAGAACTGATCATCACAGCGATAATTAGCCAAGGAATATGGGCATCACCCATTATAAACAACTGGGAAATGTAAACAATGTAAGAAAATAATAACGATGATATTGAAAGAGCCAATAACATTTCTTTCCGGAAAGGATACATCGCTTGTTGAAGCTGCCGTCCGATTTCTTGCTCATCACCAAAATTCCGCATAGCCATCGTTGTAGCCTCCTCTTCCGAATATCCACTTCTTTGCAAATCAAAGAAAGAGCATTGTAAATGAGTTAAAAGCTCTTCATAGAGATCTTCCCGTTCGTCCCTGCTCCCATCAGTTTGACGAACAATCCCTTTAATAAATCGCTGAAATGCAGGTTTCATAATAATCCTTCCGAACTTTTTATAACGAGAGCGTTCATCCACTCCCAATTCTCTCGTTTGCTATTTAATGCCAAACCGCCTTGATTTGTAAGCGTATAATATTTTCTTCTTCCATTCTCTGTCTCTTTCCAATACGATTCGAGCCATTGTTTCTTTTCCAGTCTTTTTAACGCCGCATAAAGTGTTCCTTCGCTCATTTCATACTTATCATCACTAAGCTGCTTCAAAATTTTAACAATTTCGTAGCCATATAAATCTCTTTGGGAAATTAAAGACAACAATAACAAATCGATGCTACCTTTCATCATCTCTTGGTCCAATAACATCACTCCTTCTAAGAGCATCTTACCACGATGTACATCGTATTACAAGGTATACATTATAATGATCTTGATTATCCTCTATAACGCTAATAAAAAACTGCTATAAAAGTGTGATCCATTCAAATCCAAAGCATCAATTTTACGGAATTTTCCTAGATACTGGTCTTATACACTTTGGAAGATGGATAACCCGCTTAAATGAATTACGATAAATATTAGTTATCAATAATGAATATCTTCAGCCAACAGCTACCTTCGTCGAATTACTATCTTTTTTCGAGAACAGAAAAAATTCTTTATCCTATTGATCATTTTAAAAAACGATACCGGAAATGTCTCTTATCATTTCCGGTACCGCAATAAAGTTGTTTCAGGACTAAATTTCTTTGCTTTTTTTATGAAACAGTCAAAGGACTATCCATCATCGTAAATTTCTAACTAAAAATCCTCCATTGAAAGTAGTCGGTTCATACGAAATGATAAAAGCTTTTGGCGCAATTTCCAAAATAGTAGAGCGCAGTTTATGCTCATCCTTTCGTTTCGCTAACACTTTCATGACGAGACGCTTGCCATCCTTGCCGTCAGCGAGCCATGAAGTGACACCGTAATTTTTTTCTCTCAATGAACGGCAAATATCCATATCCGTATCGTTAACGACAACTTCAAACACGGTGTAGCCTAATGCCAATTTTTTTTCAATACGGCTTCCTACATAAACGCCTAATCCCCATCCAAAACAATATGCCGCAATATTAATAGGTTTGTCCAAGTTATCTAATACTAAAGTCAATCCCATTAAGTAAATGAACACCTCCGCCATTGAGACAACAGATGCAATAACACGCAAACCTTTAAATGTGAACAGGACACGCAACGTAAATAAAGAAACATAACATAGATTAATAATGATGATGGTTAAAATCATGGCTATCCGTTTCTCCTACTCTATAATAGTATTCAGCATTTTATATTATTTCCAAGTTTCGGATCATTATGGCTAACATCATACGGTATAAGGAAGTCAGTAAACAAGGGCACTATGATAGAGCAAAATGCATCTTTTCAAATTCTCTTGGATATTCGGTAATAGAAAAACTTCCATCGTTTGTTACTATTACGGTGTCAGAATGGCGGAATCCACCAACGCCGGGCACATAAACACCGGGTTCAATCGTGTAAACCATTCCCTCCTTTAAGATGAGCTCATTATCGAAACGTAAATAAGGTTCCTCATGCTCGGATAAGCCAAGACCATGGCCGACTCGATGCTGAACAAAATCCGCATATCCTGCCTTTTTGAATACATTGAACGTTGCGATATCTACTTCTTTAGCTACTATTCCAGGACGTATCATATTCATGCCGACTTGTTGAGCTTCAATTGCAAGCTTCAATAAATCCTTTTGCTTTTCTGTTACATTTCCGATTAAAAATGTCCGCTCATTTTCGGCTCGATAATTGTTATACCAAACTTGCCTGCTATGAACGACTACATCTCCATCGGCAAATTTTCTTGTACTGGAATTGAGATGAGGCATTACACTTCGTTCAGTGCCTGAGCATGTCCAATCTGCATACCCGATCAATTCATTCGCATATTGCTGAGAAGCAGTTTCAAGCAAAACCCGATCCCCATATGAATCGAACTCTAACTCGCTTATCCCGACGCGCACATTTGACAGGGATTCTGCTATGGCAAGATCTGATAGGCGTCCCGCAATTCGCAAGCATTCAATTTCCTTTTCTTCTTTTATCGATCGCATCTCAATTAATTTGTCTCCAATATCTGTTAATTGGTATCCGCTTTTCTGCAAAAATTGATAGACAGACGCGGGCATAGATGCCATCTCTATCCCAATTGTACTATGCCGAGGAATTTTTTTAAGGATTCTACAGACGAATTCAAGATAAGAAAGTGTAAGGTTGCGGTGTGCATATTGCTCATAGTAAATATGTGTCCTATCAACTTGCGCCCGTTCGGAAGCATGCGACTCTTCAAGCTTCGGGATGATCAATTGCACATCATGCACATCAATAAACGTTAAAATCGGACGTGAATACGAAATCGCCCGGAAATCAGTTACGTAAAACTGATTATCTGGATCCCAAATGATCGATAGCTGAATGCCTTGTTCCTCCATATATTGACGCAGACGCTCAACTCTTCGGCGCACTTCCATCAGAAACCCTCCTACTTTTTGTAAGTCATCGTAGTCAAATGCAGAAGAGAGGAGAGTGGAGTGACTGCACTCCGCTCTCCTGCTCATTACATATGATCTCTCGGTATTTCTATTTCCCAAGTTTTGTTGAAAACTTCTTCGTCTCCTTCAAAAGCAATCAATTTGTTCATTAGATAGAAGTTTTTTTCATCAGCGGTCATAACACTATGCGTTTCGAGGCTTGTTTGCCATTCACCTCGACCTACTGTCAATGTCCAGTCACATTGAACTTTTGCTGAAAGTGGCTCCCCTTCTTCTATCGAAAAAATGTTGCGGTTCGTACTGCCATATTCAATACCATTTATGTGAAGCTTTCTTGCACCTTCATCAGAGAAATCGTCCAATATCCAAACGTTCGAAATGACATCATGTTTAATTTCCCTAGTACGCTTTGCTTCTCTCAAAATATCTTTTTCAAGAACAGGTGCTGTTTCAGGTTGATCAAATGGCTTTAATGTCATATCAATCTCTCGATCTGCACGGATAGGCAAAGTAAGATATGTCTTTTCAGATGGATAGACTGACAATGTAACCGGTTTTGGCGATGGCCAAGCATGAGGCCAATAGGTTGGAGAGATCGCTAATTGCCAACGGTGGCCTGGAGAAAGAACATGACCGATTGCATTCATCTCCACAGTAATTTCATATTTTTTCCCAACTTCAAGCTCCTCGGGAAATTCGTGGCTATTCCGGTGTGTTAAATTTAGCATCCCCCATGTTACACGAGTTGATGATCCGTCCGGTGCAACGTCATTCAACCGTACTGTAAGCAACGCATTCGGTTGATCTGACGAGCATTCCACGGTGAATTTCGGATGACCTAAAATAGGCACTTTTTCTTCTGCAGGCTGTGACTCGAAAATAACTGCATAACCATTTTCATTTCTTTGGTCGCCTGGCAAATCACCCGGTTGTCCGAATGGGCAAAACACACCGGCGTGTAGACCATGCTGCTGAACGCTTTCAACTTGTATGGCCCCCGACTTCTTCGGTTCAGTTGTTAAAGAGGAGCCATTCAAATAATATTTCTTGTTGTTAATGCTTGAAGGTGGCCATTGCTCTTCTGCTACCCAATAACCGGGACGGACAAAGTAATCCGTTTGTGGAGGCACGCTATCTTGCATCCATGCTCTTAGCATTGGTTCCTCCATAATACCTGTATCAATCCCTTTCAGCCAATGGTCATACCAACGCAAGCACTCTTGCAGAAAACCGATTTGCGGTCCAGGGACTGCCATTTCAGGGTATTCATGTGCCCAAGGACCAATTAAGCCTTTTCGAGGCCCTTTTAACCCTTTTAAGAGACGCGGAATTGCATTTGTATAGCCATCAGCCCAACCGCCTACAGCAAAAACAGGAATATCGATGTCATCATAATTTTCACAGACAGACCCATGTTTCCAATAGTCATCCCGACGTTGGTGGCGAACCCATTCTTCAACGAATGGTGGAGTCTTCTCTAGCCTTTCAAGCCAATTTGCCTTCCAAGACTCTCCAACGATTTCTGGATCTGCAGGACGCGCATTGTATACAAACATTGTAGAAGCCCACCAAAGCATATCTGATGCTAACATTGCACCGCCTTTATAATGAACATCATCCTCGTATCGATCATCAGTGGAGCAAAGTGTGACAATTGCTTTTAAATGCGGATGGCGCCTCGCTGCAACTTGAAGCCCATTGAATCCCCCCCATGATTTACCGATCATTCCTATGCCTCCGGTAAACCACGGCTGCTCCGAAATCCAAGTGAGCACTTCCAAGGCATCATCCTGTTCTTGTTTTAAATATTCATCATACATGATCCCTTCAGAATCACCTGATCCGCGTAAATCTACTCGGATGCTTGCATAGCCATGACCTGCAAAATAAGGATGTCGAAGTGAATCACGCAACGCTGTAAAGTCGTCCTTACGATATGGAATATATTCAAGTATAGCTGGCACCGGATTTTGTTCAGCGTCTTCCGGTAGCCAAATACGTGCCGATAGCCTTGTTCCATCAGACATCGGAATCCAAATATGTTTAATTTCCTTTACTTTTCTTGGGAAATCCGTTCGTACGACACGGTTTGTTTCACGTACGTTAAATACCATGTTGAACCCTCCTAAGATGCTTTTTATATTATTGTTGCTTCGGAAAATCTTGCTTTAACCATTTCAGTAGTGAAACGATAAGCAGTAAATAAAAGATGTAAATTGGAACCGAGACAACGACTGCGGAAGTTTGAACAACACGCAGACCACCGACTAAAAGCAATGAGATCGATATGATCGCTAAAATAGAGCCCCAAACCATCCGATGCCATCGTGCCGGTTCTTGTCCTTCTTTCAACTCTTTCGTAGCAATGGCTGATAAAATATATGTAGCTGAATCCATTGAAGTTGAAAGGAAAATCAATGCCAAAATAACGAAAAACGGCAATACAATTGCACTTAATGGCAATGTGTTCAAAATCTCTACGACAGTTGCAGGGCCACCGCTCGTATTCAAAATCTCATTGAGAGGCAGAATATCTTGCAATTGCAAGTTCATCGAATATCCACCGAACACTCCAAAGTAGATCCATCCGCCAATTGAACCCCATAATAGCATGTGGACAATTAGCTGACGTATCGTACGTCCCCTAGAAATTCGGGCAACGAAAAGTCCCATGAATGGAGCAGTTGCCGCAAACCAAGCCCAGTAAAAGACCGTCCATCCTTGAGGGAAACCACTTTGAGCGATCGGGTCGGTATAAAAGCTCATCATTGCAAAATTTTGAATCATCATGCCAAAGCTATTTGTAAAATAAGTGAGAATAAATAAAGTTGGACCTGCGATAAAAACAAAAATTGCAAGTGCCAATGCCAAATAGACATTTATATCACTTAAACGACGTATCCCTTTATGCAATCCGATAAAAGCACTTGCAGAGTAAATGATCGTAATACAAATAACGATAATCGCATCAAGTGTAAGTGTTTGCTCGATGCCCAAAATGCTTGCGACAACTGCTGAAACCATTGGGACTCCTAATCCTAAAGAAGTGCCCAACCCACCTACTAAACTCCAAATGACTAAAATATCGACTAACTTTCCTATCCAGCCATCAGCGTATTTTCCGAGTGCACCGCTTAACGCTACACTCATCTTAAGAGATGGTCGTTTTTTAACAAAATACGTATAGGCAATAACAACTGCCGGAAACGCGTAGAGAGACCATGCGGAAATTCCCCAGTGGAACAGCCCATATGTTAACGCCCATTCAGCTGCTTCTTTTCCTTCGGCTTCTACACCAAATGGAGGTCCAGAAAAATAAGTAATTGGCTCAATCATCGACCAATACATAATACTTGTTCCCATTCCTGCCGTGAACAGCATAGTTCCCCAACTAAAAGTGGAGAATTCAGGTTTGCCTTCACCTAACTTGATATTGCCGTACCTGCTAAAAGCCAGCCATACTAAAATAATAAATAGCCCGAATGTTAAAAATTGAAATGCCCAGTCCATTTTAAACGTAATGGACGACATCAAATTGTCTAAATATGGTTCAGCCGTAGAGCGATTGATCACTAATAAAACCGTTACAATCGCAATAGCAAATATCGATGTCCAAAAAATAAATGGATCTACTTTTGCTTTCTTCATTACTTTCACCCCTATTTGTAATATGTGTTTTTGTATATCTTTCATCCAACCAAGTATTTTCAGTTTGTTAGCGCTTTCAAACTACCGATAAGTCATTTTCCCAATAGTAATTATGCAAAGTGCCACATCGCGAAATCCTGATTCGATTGAAAAACATAATCAGTTAAAATATAATAATCATGATTATATTTTAATATTGATTATGTTACCATATGAACTTTCAGAGAACAATGGAAAATTGATAATAAAGAGAATGAAAATATTGTATACTGCTAAGTAAGCGGTTAAGAGAAAGCAAATGAGGTGCAATCTATTGAGTAATCGTAAAATTCAAATGGGAAGAATGTGGAAGTATTTTATTGAAGCAACTGTAGAAATCATCGAGGAAGAAGGAATTGAACAAGTGACGATTCGTAAAGTTGCGGATCGGGCGGGCTATAACAGTGCCACGATTTATAATTATTTTTCAGAAGCATCCCACTTAATCTTTTTTGCTTCCATGAAGCTTTTGAAGCCTTATATCGATGATGTAGCCAATTATATTAAACACGGCGACACAGCTTTGGACAAATATATATTGGCTTGGGAATGCTTCTGCAAATATTCATTCAAACAACCTTCTATCTTCCATGCTGTCTTCATAATGGATTTGGGTGATCAACCTGAAAAATTAATCGAACGCTATTATGAATTGTACCCTGCAGATTTGATACATATACCAGAAGAATTGAAACCTGCCCTTTTTGAGCGAAGCATGTCGAAGCGAGGGCAATCATTATTGCAAAATGCGGTGGATGAAAAACTCATTGGAGAAGAACAAGCTGATGATATTAATGAAATGACCAATTTACTTTGGCAAGGTATGCTAACAAATATATTGAATAATCGTTTAGATTATAATTTGGAGAAAGCCGAACAAAAAACGATGGAGTATATACAGAAAATTATCCGCTACGTATCTGACAAAACACAATATAACAATGCTATGCGCTCTTGAATAAAAAACATGCAAAGGGGGATGGATTGCCCTTTGCATGTTTATTAATTTCAAGGTGATCATTCTATTATATATTCTGTTTTTTCTGTATGAAATAAGAGAGTGTATTTTGCAATTGATGTCCGATAAGTTGCTTCTTCAATGCAAAGTAATATGTTTTCATAAATTGCAAAATGTTTGTCCGGGCATTGAAGTAGTCCTTGTCATACCCTTTACCATTATAACGCCTATCAAGCCGTTCAAAGATTTGCTCAACCCACTCCATTAGGACTTCCTCTGGATATTGTTGTTTCATGATGGCCATGAGAATGGCAACAAGCCGTTCATCCTCATCATCGCTATATACAGTTCCCTTATAGAAACATGATTCAATACTATTCAAAATTGTTGGGACGAAGCGTTTTGGACACTGAGGATGCAAAACAATCGACTCCATCATATCCGCACCATGCGCAACACTATGCGCCCATCCCTTTTGGTCTACATATCCTCGGACATCTTTTTCCTTTGCCAAATAAGTTATGCATCTTTCCATCAATGGTTCTGTTAATTCAGCGTTCAAAAATGGCTGCTGTCGATCAGCGTAAAACAACCCTGCAAGCCAAAGTGCCGAGAAAGAACGAAGGAAAACACTATCTGTTCCTTCTTCTCCTATTGAAGCAAATAAATATTGATCACCTGCGTTGGCTGTTATAGCTTCTATTAATTGTTCTCGCGTAAAATGGTTACCCATGATTAATTTGACGAATAACCGATATACCATATCATCACGAAGCTCACTATCAAGCGCACCAATATTGTTCATTAGAAAGGAAAATACTTTTTCCCCGTTCATCTCCATATAGGATGCACATTGTTTTTCATTCATTACGATCAGTTCTTTAATTTGCTGCTTCAAATGTTTTCATCCTCTCAGGAATCCTTGAATTCAGGCTGAAGTCGGCTCATAAATTCCTCTACCGCACTATATCCTTGCTGCATTAGATACCAATTATTGGCAGCAGCTTCAATTAGCCCCGCTACGTCCCTTCCCGGTTGCAGCTGGATTTGAATGTGCGGAATTGGCACATCCATATAGTGCTTATACTTTGTTTCCATTTCCAACTCATTATTTAATGAGTTATCCTTCCATTCCGTCAGCTCAATATCGAGTGCAATCCGGCTTTCTTCTTGGAATGCTGCACGTCCATATAGACGGACTACATTGAGTAGACCTATGCTGCGAAGTGCTAAGAACTCTTTATTTTTTTCATTATGCGTTCCTAAAAGCGTTTGTGGACTTAGCTTTTTAAGAACGACAATATCATCTGCAATTAACCGATGTCCCCTCCCAATCAATGTATGGGCCGTCTCACTCTTCCCTACACCCGATTTTCCGCGCAACAATATTCCGATGCCCGAGACGTTAACACAAACGCCGTGGACTGCTATTTCTGGAGCCATCGCTTTTGTAACATAAGCATCCATTTTCGCACTCATTTCACTGGTGGAATCTGGAGTGCGTAACACAGGAATATGCTCTTCGGTACAATATTGACGGAGCCCTAATGGTTCTTCCTGATTGGATGTAATCACTATGCATGGCGGATCATAGCGGACTATATTGCCAATACGCAATTTACATTCTTCGTCTGATAAAGTATGTAAATAATTGATTTCATTTTTCCCTAAAATTTGGACATGCTCTGTCGCAATAAAATCAAATTTGTCCATGAACTCAAGACCCGGACGACGAACTTTTGTCTTTTTCAGCTCTCTGCCAAGTTCATTATGGCCAACAAGCACTTCTAAATTAAATCGTTGGACGATATCTTGGATCGTCACCGTTTTCATTCCCGAATCCCTCCATTTTCTTTCGACTCCACACTATTTCGTTTTAGTATAACATGTATTTAAACGTATGCTTGATAGTTTAAGTTCACGAAAACCGTCTTTAATTTCTTCTGTTTTGCAAAGACTACAGTTGAAAGGAGGGATGTACAGTGGCGAAGAAAAATAAATTGTTAGTTCCCGAAGCAAAATCGCAAGTGGATCAACTCAAATGTGAAGTAATGCGGTCAAAAGGTTATCGTGCAAATTGCAGCAATCCTGATTCCATTAAATTCGAAGTTGCGGAAGAGCTCGGCATTCCTTTGTCTAATGGAAACAACGGGAATCTTACGGCAGAACAGGCCGGAAAAATCGGTGGTACGATTGGTGGAAGCATGGTAAAAGAAATGGTACGGTTAGCCGAAAAACAACTTAAAGAAAACAGATAGTGCAACAATCAAAAAATATGTAAAAAAAGGTTTATCAATTTTTTGTTGGGGTACAGTAAATATACAAGGCGAAACGATAGTGGAAGTGAGCCAATAGAGTGCACGGCCACTAAGAATTGCACAGCCTTGGCGGAAAATTTGCTTTACTGGCAAGTATACACTCGTCTGAAGCTCATTTTGTTGAGCTCAGCCACAGCGTAACAATTTTGCGGTAAAAGGTAAGTTTTTTGTGGAAGTGCAAATTGAAGTCCGGACTATGAAACCGATTCACAAAAGTGACGGTTGCGCCGAGATGGGAATAGAGCCGGAAGCATTATACTGCACTGACGAGCGTTATGTTTGTCAGAAAGAACAGGTTTGGAAAGATTCACAAACAACTCAAATTTTCCGTTGCATGAAGGAAAAGCATGGCCCCTTAAAGGTCATGCTTTTTCGTTGTGCAAAGGGACAGGATGTATTTAGTTTACATAATAATATTATATAGATATTAAAAAAGATGTAATACTGTAGCAAATAAAAACAAGCTGCTCCACTTGTAAAAGAGCAGCTTATTTCTTATAAAAATATTTCTTTCCCGCTTTTTCTATAAAAGCAGGAGCCATGGCGTAAAGCTTACTTGTAATACCCATTATTGCCGGAAGATTGATTTCCCGCACTGGTTTATCGATAAGCTTAATAAGCGCATCGGCTACACGATCTACTTCAAGCAAATGGTTGCCAACAGAAGTGCGGTATGCGCCCGTCTGATCCGCTTTATCTAAAAAAGGCGTATCAATTGGACCAGGATGTACGACTGAAACATCAATATGATAAGGAGCTACTTCCATGCGCAACGCATTTGTATATCCGATGACCGCGTGCTTCGTCGCTGCGTAGATTGAAGCTTTCGGAGTAGCCACCTTCCCCGCTTGTGAACCAATGTATATAAGGTGACCACCCCTCCTTTCCATCATTTTCGGAAGGAGTCGTTTCGTCATTATCATTGGGGCAATTACGTTAACATCCATCATTGACTGGATTGTATCATCCTCTATTTCGTGTGCAGCAGCAAACTTTCCAAGACCAGCAGAAAAAATCACTATATCAAGATGACCGATCGCAGCTAAAAGACGATCGATCTCTTCCGCTTTTGTAACGTCGCAAGGAATGGCTGTCGCTCCTTCATTTTGCAACTCGTAAAGACGATCAGGGGCTCTCCCTGTAACAAAAACATTGAAACGGTCTGGATTAGATAAAAGCTGCATCGCTGTCGCATACCCTACACCGCTCGTCGCACCGGTTAGTAGCACATTACTTTTTTTGTTCATAGTGGAGGATCCCTTTATCATCCTTAACTTCCAATAACTGTCCTTTAGATAGTAAATAATCGATTTGGCCAATTGTTTCTGATAACGTAAGCCCTAATTCCTTCTCGTACACATGAGGAAATAATTGCTGCGTCAATTCATAGATCGTTCTGCTGCCATCATTCAACATATCATATACTTTCATCGCTCGTTCATGCTGCTTTTCCAATCTTTCCTCTATAAGCGAGTGAACATTACGAACTTCTCCACCATGGCCGCCATAGATGATTTCAATCGGCAAATTCAAAAGACGCGTCAATGATGCATTATATTGCAGAAGCGACTTTGGGCGTTCTGCATCTGGGTCCGCAGGCGGCTCTATTAATGGATTGGAAGATACTTTTTCGAGCACGAGATCTCCACCGATCATTTCTCCAGTTTTCTCATTAAACAAAGCAATATGGCTTTGAGCATGACCTAAAGTCTCCATCACGACCCAACTATGATGTCCACTTACAATATCTCCTTCGCCTATGAATCGATCTAATGACCTGTTGCCCATTAGCATGATCGGTCGTTTCATCTTCTCTACCCAATTGAAATAGTTCGAGGGAACCCCTTCTTCTTTTAGGCATGTTAAATAAAAGCGGTCATGATACGCCATAAACTCTTTATCCCGTTTCAACCATAAATCATTGTACGGATGGCCAATAATTTCGGCTTGATCGAAGGCATCAATCCAACCTGCATGATCTGGATGGTGGTGCGTTAAGATGACTTGGTCTATATCATTGAACGAGTAGCCAATTTCACGTAATCCGTACTTGATCGCTTCATATGCTTCCGGCGTTTTCGGACCAGCATCTACGATAGTAAGCGCATCCCCTTTTATAACAAATGCGTTAACATCTCCCACTGCGAATGGAGTAGGAATCACTATTTTATGTATCATAAAAAATCTCCTTTGATTTAAAAATATGAATGGTTATTCATTCAATTGTACTCCTTTTCAATGATCTCGTCACGCCTCGAGGATGAATTTCTATGAAACCTTTCAAATTAGTCGTTCGTATTATGTTATAATGACTCTACATTTTCTACTGTAAATTGTATAGAAAGGGGTAAGGAAATGAGCATTTTCGACTTTTTTAAAAGCCAACTCATCGAAGTTATCGAATGGACCGATCAAAGTACAAATAAAATGGTGTATCGCTTTCCTGTGCAAGGCAACGAAATTAAAATGGGTGCAAGTTTAATAGTCCGCGAGTCCCAGGCTGCGGTTTTTGTGAATGAAGGGGAAATTGCAGATGTTTTTGGTCCAGGCCATCACGTGCTCTATACGCAAAACATGCCAGTTTTGACAAAATTGAAATCTTGGAAAACGGGTTTCAATTCTCCTTTCAAAGCAGAAGTTTACTTTGTCAATACAAAGCAGTTCATCGATCAAAAATGGGGAACTTCAAACCCTATCATGATGCGCGATCCAGATTTCGGCATGATTAGATTGCGGGGGTATGGTGTCTATTCATACCGTGTTGCAGATCCAGCTGTTTTCATGAAGGAATTGTTTGGAACAAATTCTTCATTTGATACGAGCAACATTGATAGTCATCTAAAAAAAATGATTATGTCCGGTTTGACGGATCTTTTTGCGGAATCTCAAGTAGCTGCACTCGATCTTGCAATGTTTTATGACGAACTAAGCTCACAAGGCCTTGAAAAAATGCGTGATCGATTTGCACAATTCGGCTTTGAAATTACGTCGCTTTATATAGAAAACCTTTCTCTTCCTAAAGAAGTTGAGCAAGCGATGGATAAACGAACAACGATGGGCGTTTTAGGTGATATGAACCAATATACACAATGGCAAGCAGCTGAAGCTTTGCGTGACGCAGCTAAAAATGAAGGTGGCGGTATGGCAGGTGCAGGCGTCGGTCTTGGCGCAGGTGCGGCGATCGGTAATGCGATGGCAAATGCTTTTACTACTAGCCAACAAACTACAGCATCTCAAGCGGAAGAAAAAATGGCATGCCCTCATTGCCAAGCGAATATTCGTACATCGGCAAAATTCTGTCCAGAATGCGGACAATCTGTACAGCAAAAAAAGGTGCCTTGTATTCATTGCAAAGCAGAAATTACAGAAGGCTCCAAATTTTGTGGCGAATGTGGCACAAAACATATTACTGAAAAGAAATGTACCGCTTGTAGTGCGGTTAATAACCCAGCAGCAAAATTTTGCGGTGAATGCGGTGCGGGGCTAGACGTGTAAGGAGGCCGGCTCGATGAAGGAAATGGACCCTGACTTGAAAACTGTAGAAGAAACGGAAGTAAACCAATGTTCTTCATGCGGCGGAAATACTGTTTACGATCCTGCTTCCAAAGGCATGAAATGTCCTTTCTGTGGCACTGAGGAAGAAATAGAAGCATCTTTGGACAATGCGATAGAACATGATTATTTAAGTGCCCTTGATCATGCGGATCATGTTTGGAATGAGGAAAAACGTGTTTTTAAATGCGATAACTGTGGCGCCGAAACAGTGCTGGATAAAAATAAAGTAGCGGATTTTTGCTCATTTTGCGGCTCCTCACATATATCTGTAACGGAGCATGATGCAGGCATTAAACCAGCACTCGTCCTCCCTTTCCAAATAGCAAAGGAAGAAGCAATCGATAAATTCAAAAAATGGATTTTGAAAAGACATTTTGCTCCGAATCGTTTGAAAAAAGAATATGAACTTGAAAAACTGAGTGGTGCTTATATTCCCTATTGGACGTTCGACTCTGACACGCGCTCTGTGTATACCGTTAAAATCGGAACATATTATTATGTGACGGAAACAAGAACCGTATATAAAGATGGGAAACCGGTCCAAGTGACGGAAAGGGTCCGAAAAATCCGATGGAGAACGCAAAATGGCCGCTACCATAAATTCCATGATGACGTGTTAGTGAAAGCATCCCGCAATGTCGCCTCTGGTTTGATCGATCAGGTAGAACCATTTCATTTAAAAGAGCTGACGGATTACAAAACAGAATATTTATCTGGATTTTTAGCGGAACGATATTCGATCCCATTAAAAGAAGGATGGTCGGAAGCACGCAGTATTATTGACTCAAGAATTCGTTCAGGTATATTACGAAAAGAAATCGGAGATGAAGTGCGGATTGTAAGAATAAATACCGAATATAATGAAATCACATTCAAGCATATTTTACTGCCGCTTTGGATTTCGTCTTTTACATTTAATAATAAAGTATATCGCTTTTTAGTGAACGGCCAAACAGGAAAAGTTAGTGGAAAAGCTCCGATAAGTTTTTGGAAAGTCGCATTTGTCACATTACTTACTATTCTTGCAGTTGGTGCATTCATTCTGTTCCAAGATTTCTTATAGTCCTTTTGAATGTTGACTTTTTTCAGACTACATGACATAATTTCCTTACATTGTTAGTGGAGATCTGATCCCTATAGCAACGGCAATGCGTTGAAGAAGACGAGTAGTCATGGTGAAGGAAATAAGAGAATGCGGTCACCGGCTGAGAGCCGCACTTCCCTCTCCCACGATGAACCTACTTCGGAGCAGCTATGGAAACATAGCCGTCCCTTTCGCGATAAGAAAGACGATAGGTGTGTCAGTAAAGCTGGCAAATTTAGGTGGTACCGCGGAAACAAGCGTTTTCGTCCTGATGTTTATAGGGCGAAAGCGCTTTTTTATTTTACATTTATTCAATGTGATATTAAGAGAGGATGGGTCAATATGGAGACGATTGTATTTGTAGGTGCCGGGTCAATGGCAGAAGCGATAATTGCAGGAATGGTCGTTCGCAATACTGAAGATGCGAAAAGAATTTATGTCATGAATAAATCAGACGATGATCGACTCGATTACATGCAAAGTCGCTACGGAATATCGATCGTCTGCCCTGAACGAAAGGCATTAAAATTTGCTGATATGATCGTGCTTGCAACTAAACCGAAAGATATCCGGCAAGCCATGGCTGAAATTGCTCCACATTTGAATGATCACACAGCAGCATTGTCTGTCATTGCCGGAACTCCAATCAAAACGATAGAACAAGGATTAGGCATGCGCCCTATCGCCCGCTCTATGCCAAACACTTCCGCTACTATCGGTAAATCTGCAAGTGGTATTGCAATGAACAGCAAAGTAGATCAGCGATGCAAAGATCAATTTATCCAATTGCTTTCTTCCATTGGGATTGTCAAAGAAGTTCGAGAGGAAGATTTGCACGCTGTTACAGCATTATCAGGAAGCGGTCCTGCATACGTTTATTATTTAGTCGAAGCTTTAGAGGAAGCGGCAATTGATAAAGGGCTATCGAAAGAAATCGCACGTGAATTGATCATCCAAACTTTGGACGGTGCAGCATCCATGTTAAAAATGACTGGAGAAGACCCAATTACTTTAAGACAAAATGTTACAAGCCCAGGCGGAACTACGGAAGCTGGATTGAATGCATTGGAAACACGAAAATTCAAACAAACAATTGCGGAATGCATAGATAGCGCTGAAGGAAGATCGCGTGAATTAGGGGCTTTGTCATAATTTACTCATTTAGTGCTGAAGCAGATTTTCTCAGCTTTCGCATGTATTTTGATATACTCGGGGAAACTAATAATTTGCTTACGCTTTAGCTCTCCCAACGAATCCATGACTAAATGGACTGTATTATCCGTATTTATGAGGCAGTAAGTAAAGTTGAGTAAAACAAATGCGATTAGCAACTGATTGGAGGATTTTTAAATGTCCATGTTATTTTCACCTTATACAATTCGAGATGTAAAATTAAAAAATAGAATTGTAATGGCGCCGATGTGCATGTATTCCAGCTATAATGAAGATGGAAAAGTTGAAGACTGGCATAAGGTGCATTATGCAACACGGGCTGTCGGTCAAGTAGGGTTAATTATTGTCGAAGCAACCGCAGTATTGCCTGAAGGTAGAATATCTTCCCAGGATCTCGGAATTTGGAGCGATGATCATGTGGAAGGTTTATCGGAAGTTGTCCGTTTAATGAAAAAGAACGATGCAAAAACCGCGATTCAGCTTGCCCATGCGGGACGGAAAGCAACGGTTGAAGGCAATATTTATGCACCAAGTGCCATTCCTTTTAATGACCAATATAAGACACCCGTTGAAATGACGTTGGATGATATTAAGAAAACGGTAGAAGCATTCAAAAATGCAGCTGTTCGTGCAAAGAATGCCGGGTTTGATATTTTGGAATTGCATGCGGCTCACGGTTATCTGATCAATGAATTCTTATCTCCTTTATCGAATAAAAGGACGGACGAGTACGGTGGACCGGCAGAAAATCGTTATAGAATTTTGCGTGAAATCATTGACGCAGTTAGGTCGGTTTGGAACGGTCCCCTTTTTGTCCGTATTTCAGCAGAAGATTACGCTGACGGTGGAATGACCCCATCTTTGTACGTTGAAATGGTAAGATGGATGAAGACGCAAGGCGTTGATCTTATAGATGTTAGCTCTGGTGCTGTAGTACCCGCAAAAATTGATGCATTTCCTGGCTACCAAGTGCCTTTTGCAGAATTGATTCGGCATGAAGCAGCTATTCCTACTGGCGCTGTCGGATTGATCACTACAGGAATTCAAGCTGAAGAAATATTGAAAAACGGTCGGGCTGACCTCGTTTTGCTTGCGCGGGAATTGCTGCGTCATCCATACTGGCCTTACGATGCTGCGAAAGAATTAGGAGTGAGCATCGATTCGCCGAAACAGTATGATCGAGGCTGGACATTTTAGTATGTCGAACCCAAAACTGCCGCTATTATTTTATAAGCGGCAGTTTTATTTTTTTATTAATTTGTCGTCTTTCCATTCAAAATGTGAGAAATCCTCTGCTATGTGGAGGTTTTGAAAAATCTCTCGTCCCGACTGTTCTAAGTGAGCGATATGATAAGGCAAGAAACGAGCGCTAATATGGTTAGCGATAAGCGAATGAGCGCCTGCTTTTTTTGCGACATTTGCAGCATCACCAATCGTCGAATGACCGTATTCTTTTGCCAAGTCTCCCGTTTTTAAATCGAAAGTGGCTTCATGGATGACGACATCCGCTTCCTTCGACAACTCAACAGCAGCCTCACAAAAACGGGTGTCGCCTAAAATGGCTACAGTAAATCCTGTTTGCGGCTCTCCAGTTACGTCCTTGCTATAAACCGTTTTTCCATTATCCAATACAATATCATGTCCGTCTTTTAATTTTTGTAAAAGCGGACCTTTTGGAACACCAGCTTCTATTGCTTTTTCAATTAACAGCTTACCTTTTAACGGTTTTTGTTCAATGCGAAAACCAAAACAAGAAATGACATGCTGCAACTCTTTCGTTTCTACTTTAAAATGCTCATCTTCAAAAAGGAAACCTTCCTTTAATTCAACGAAGTGCAAAGTATACGTTAAATGCGTTTTGGAAAGTTTCAATGAAGTAATGATCCATTCTTCGATTCCTTTCGGTCCATAAATTGTCAGCGGCTCGTCCCCACCTAAAAAGGATCGGGATCCTAAAAAACCCGGCAGACCGAAAATATGGTCACCGTGAAGATGAGTGATAAAAATTTTATTAATCTTTCGAGGCTTTATTGTTGTGTGCAATAGCTGATGCTGAGTTGCTTCCCCACAGTCGAAAAGCCAATAGCCTCCTTCCTCGGCCGATAAATTGAGTACTAATGAGGAGGTGTTCCTCTGTTTGGAAGGCATTCCTGCTCCTGTACCTAAAAAAACTATTTCCATGATTGATGCCTACCTTTCTTTCATGCCTCTAAAAATTGAATTCGGACCGAAGCGCTGTTCTAATTGCTTCACTATTTTCTCCATTTTTTCATCTGCAGCATACTTTTCAAATGTATCAATAGAAAGTTGCTCGTACAAATTTGCTGTTGAAATTAAATTTGAGACTGTAATGCCTAACAGTCTGACAGGCTCTCCATCCCAGTGCAATTTAAACAACTGTGCAGCTTCTTTATAAATATCTGTTTCCTTGTAGAGTGGATTTAAAACAGTCCTGCTTCTCGTCTGATTTCTCCAATCAGATGTTCTTATTTGAATCATGACGGAAGTGCCTGCTAATTGACGGCGGTTTAGCCTTTTCGCAACGCTTTTAGAAAGTTGTCGAAATACTTCCAGGCAACCATTTAACTCCGTCTCATCTATTGGCAATGTCGTAGAACTGCCAACGCTCTTTCTTTCATCGGCAGCATCTGGATCAACGGGTCTTGTATCAATGCCGTTAGCACGCTGTCTAAGGCGCAATCCATTTTTTCCAAGCGCAATCTTTATCTTTGCCTCATCTGCATTGGCGAGCTCTCCAATCGTGAAAATACCAATTTCATGAAGCCTTTTTTCCGTGCTTTGTCCAACCCCATGCATCTCGATAACAGGAAGAGGCCAAATTAGATCAGGGATTTGCCGCTTCCTCAATATTGTAATGCCTAACGGTTTTTTCATATCCGAAGCTGTTTTCGCTAAAAATTTATTGGGCGCTATACCGATGGAACAAGGCAAATCCAATTCGCGTAAAATGCGCTGTTGCATTTGTTCTGCAATTCCTACCGCATTCGTTAAACCGCCTATGTCCGTTATATCAATATACGCTTCATCTATCGATACAGGTTCAACGAGCTCAGTATATGTTCGTAAAATGGAAAATACCGCATCTGATGCAATTCGATATTTTTCGCGATCCGGCGGAACAATTACGATTTCTGGGCAAATGCGCTTCGCTTCGCCAACAGTCATTGTCGTGTATATGCCTAAAGCTCTTGCTTCATATGAACATGTGACAAGTATTCCGCGCCTTTCTTTTGGATTTCCTGCAACTGCCATCGGGATTCCTTTTAATGAAGGATTATAGGATTGTTCGACTGATGCGAAAAAACTGTTCATATCAAGATGCAAAATGACTTTGGCTGTTTTTTCTGTTTTATCTAACAATTCTACCTCTCCTCCCGATACGTTGAAAGACGGATGGTTCTCTACCATCCGTCACAGCTTGTATTAACGCTTGAATACTGCGTTATGGCATCTCATGAAACTGATCAGAAATCGATCCTCGGTAACTGAAAATTGCATGGTCCCCTATTTATCATGCAGAAGTCCTCAACGAAAAAAGATAAATTATTGCTCTACCATTTCTTGCTCTTTGACGTATTCGCTAATTGCATCCATCCCTGTTAATGTCTGTGAAAGAATTTCGGGGTTCACTACTGTAATCATCCGTTCTTCTAAATTGGCAATTGTAGTAAAATATGGAGTTTTTGAATACGCCATCAAGCCTGACGAAGTCAATTTGCTTTCAGGTATATCGATTATTTCCTTAGCATCCAATACTAATAAGCCGATATGAAGACTTTCAGTTTGAACGACAACTACTTTAGCATTTTCCTTTTCCCGAATGGTATTACTATATAGAATTTGCTGGAAATCAAGCACCGGCACTAGTTCTCCTCTTATTTTCATAAGACCTAACATATATTCGGGAAGATGCGGTATTGGATTAATTTTCTCCAGCTTTTCAATCGAAACGACTTTTTCTACTTCCAACGCATATTCCTCGGACCCACATTGAACAATTACCGCTTTTATATCACTCATGTCAAAACCTCCTTCATTTCTTTGCGACAACTTTGACAATCTCAATTAAAAGTTCGGTCAATTTAGTAAGCTCTTCTACAGGCATACGTTCATTTTTTGTATGAATTTCCTCATAACCGACGGAAAGGGTAACAGTTGGAATGCCTGCACCGTTAAAGACATTGCCGTCACTTCCACCACCGCTCGTCATCAACTCGGGCTCTCTGCCAACGTTGCGGATAGCGTGCATCGCGGTTTGCACGACTTCGGCCTCCTCGCCAAAACTGAATCCCGGATACATAAGCTTCACTTCTGTCTCCGCTTTACCGCCCATAGATTCCGCTGTAGTTGAAAATGTTTCAACCATATGGTTAATTTGCTTATCCAATTTATCACGGTTAATCGAACGAGCTTCAGATAAAATATGGACCTCATCGCATACGATATTTGTAGCTTGACCACCTTCAAAACGTCCTATGTTCGCTGTAGTTTCGCTGTCAATTCTGCCTAATGTCATTGCAGAAATGGATTTCGCCGCAATATTGATGGCGGAAACACCTTTTTCAGGAGCAACTCCGGCGTGTGCAGTCTTGCCGTGGATAGTCGTCCAAAGCTTTGCTTGATATGGTGCTGAAGTTACAATGCCTCCTACTTTTCCATCACTATCCACTGCATAGCCATATTTCGCTTGGATATGTGAAGCGTCCATCGCTTTCGCTCCGACTAATCCGCTTTCTTCCCCTGCAGTAATGATGAATTGAATATCCCCATGCTCAATGCCTTTTTCATTAATGACTTTCGCCATTTCAAATAGAGCAGCGATGCCTGCTTTATCATCCGCTCCTAAAATCGTCGTGCCATCCGAATAAATATAGCCATCTTCCCGAATTTCTGGTTGAATGCCTTTTCCAGGAACAACTGTATCCATATGGCATGTAAAGTATATCGGATCAGCATCCTTGATCGTTCCTTTTTTTGTTGCAATCAAGTTGCCTGCTCCATGGCCTGTTATCTCTTTTGTATCATCTTCGAAAACTGAAAAGCCTAACGCCTCCATCTTTTCCTTTAAAACATCTACAATTCCATCTTCATGTATTGTTTCAGAATCAATTTTCACTAGTTCAAAAAATTCTTCGAGCAATCGGTCTTCATTCAATTCAACCATTCCTTCCAAAATGAATTTCAATCTATCATTGCGGTTTACGATCTGTAATAAACCGACTTGTTTACAACTTACTCGATACATACGTAATTAAAGCGGAATATTTCCATGCTTTTTATGTGGCCGTGTTTCCTCTTTATTTCTCATCATTTCCAACGCTTGCAATAGTTTTATTCGTGTTTCTCGCGGATCAATTACATCATCTACCATACCGTGTGATGCTGCTACATAAGGATTTGAAAATTTCGTGCGATATTCTTCGATTTTTTCCGACCGCGTTTTCTCCGGATTGTCGCTTTGTGCGATTTCCCGGGAAAAGATAATGTTCGCAGCCCCTTCCGCACCCATTACTGCGATTTCAGCATTCGGCCATGCATAAACGATATCTGCACCGATCGCTTTTGAGTTAAGAGCAACGTATGCACCTCCGAAGGCCTTTCTCAATATAACCGTAATTTTAGGAACAGTCGCTTCTGAGTAAGCATAGAGGATTTTCGCACCGTGGCGGATAATGCCTCCATGTTCTTGCTTTACGCCAGGGAAAAAACCGGTTACGTCTTCGAAAGTGATTAACGGAATATTGAAAGCATCACAAGTACGGATGAAGCGTCCAATTTTATCGGATGAATCAATATCAAGTCCGCCAGCCATCACTTTAGGCTGGTTGCAAATTAAGCCGACCGATTCCCCGTTCATGCGTGCAAACCCAACGACTGCGTTTTTTGCGAATTCTGCTTGTACTTCCATAAATGAGTGTTCATCAACTACTTGCTCAATTACTTTTCGAACATCGTACGGGCGGATCGTTTCAAATGGTACGATGTCTGTTAGATCGGGACGGTAATCGTCTTCTCGATCAACTGCGAGGATCGGTGCCTTTTCTTTACTGTTTTGTGGTAAATAGGTCAGTAGCTGACGCACTTGCTCTAAAACGGTCTCTTCATCTTTTCCTCGAAAATGTGCATTGCCGCTTATACGATTATGTACTTTTGAACCACCTAAATCTTCAGATGAAATTTTCTCTCCAGTTACAGTTTCGATCACTTTTGGCCCCGTAATGAACATTTGGCTCGTCTCATCTGTCATGAAAACGAAATCAGTAATTGCTGGTGAATAAACCGCACCACCAGCACATGGTCCTAATATGACGGAAATTTGTGGAATGACGCCAGAGTAGATTGCATTTCTGTAAAAGATTTCTCCATATCCATCCAAAGAAACGACGCCTTCCTGGATGCGTGCGCCTCCTGAATCGTTCAAACCGATAAATGGCGCTCCATTTTTAGCTGCAAGATCCATGACATTCGCAATTTTCATTGCATGCATTTCACCTAATGCTCCGCCAAATACTGTGAAATCCTGCGAAAATAAGTAAACTGGACGCCCATCAATTTTTCCGTAGCCAGTGACTACACCATCGCCAGGTCCAATTTGCTTGTCCATGCCAAAGTCGCGCGTACGATGAACGACGAAAGGATTTAACTCTACGAACGAGCCTTCATCGACTAGTAAATCGATTCTTTCTCGGGCTGTTAACTTTCCTTTCTCATGCTGCCTACTAATGCGCTCATCTCCACCGCCTAATTCTATTTCTCTTTTTTTATCATATAACTCATTGATTTTGTCGTAAATATCCAAATTAAACATCCCCTTTGTCGCATAGTTCATAGAGCACTCCGAAAGATGATTTCGGATGGAGAAATGCCACTTCGGCTCCTCCAGCTCCCAGTTTTGGCTCTTCTTGCAAAAGTTGGACGCCATTCTTTTTCAGTTCTTCCATCCGATTGCGGATATTGGATACACCGAAAGCAACATGGTGAATTCCTTCTCCACGTTTTTCTATATATTTTGCAACTGCCCCTTCTGATCCAAGAGGTTCCAATAATTCAATTTTAATATTTCCCGCATCGATGAAAGCTACCTTTACATGTTGGCTCTTAACTTCTTCAATCCCCAATAATTTGAGCCCAAGTGTATTTATGTAATATGCGAGTGCAGAATCGATGTTCTTGACAGCGATGCCGATATGATCGATCTTTTTCATCTTTCTCCCCCCTTTCTCCTATTGTAACGGTTTCAATACAAATCCGCTACACCTTGAGAAATTCATTGTTTCTGTTAAAATAGATATATCTAGTAAGGTAAGGAGATCTGCCTGATGAGCAATAAAAAATTCCAAAAAGTCGTTGTTTATTTAATGGTTGCAGCAATGGTCGTATCCAGTATCATGATTGGCCTTAGCGTCTTGTTTTAAAAAGAAAAAACAGTCCCAGGTTGGACTGTTTTTTCTTTTTGAACAGGGAAGCAATCCCTATGTTGAGATCACTTTTATACTTCTTCACAAAACTCCTCAAATTTGCTTTGCAAGTTGACTACAACTGACATCGGATCATGTCCTTCAATTTCATAGCGGCCAACTTCAGCGACAAGCTTGCCATCTTTCAATAAAGCAAATGATGGGGATGAAGGCAAATGATCTTCTCCGAAATGCATCCGTGCTTGCGCAGTCGCTTCTTTATCCTGACCCGCAAAAACGGTCACTAAATGATCTGGTCTTTTATCGTAATGAATGGCATGAGCCGCTGCTGGCCGTGCAATTCCTCCTGCACAACCACAAACCGAATTAATCATGACCAATGTCGTTCCTGAACGTTTAAAAGCTTCATCTACAGCTTCAGGTGTTGTTAATTGTTCATATCCACTTGCTTCCATTTCTGAACGCGCTGTCTTCGTAATATCTTCCATATAAAAATTGAAATCCATCGTCATGCTATTGGCCCCTTTCCATTTATAATTCCATCATATCAGTTGCTACAGACAGTTGCAAAAGGTGCGTTTCCCAATCTAAACTTATAAGAAATTCTCCAAATACGAAAAAAATTTTATAAAATTTCCTTGAAAGATGAAACCTTTTCCAATTTCTTTCGTATGTTTGTATGCTCGCACTATTTGCGGGTAGATTCAAAAATTTTTTAGGGGGTTTTGCAGTTGAAAAAATTTGCAACATGGGCATTGGCATTCGTGTTCGCTCTGTCATTCGTATGGCCAAGCGGTACAACATTTGCCAAAACTGATTCTATGAAACTATTCATAGACGGCACGGAAGTGGAAGGCTATGAACAACCTTTCATGTCACACGGTGACGTGCTAATTCCGGTAGAAAATCTATTTAGTGAAGCTGGATTTTTAGTTTCAAAAGATGCAGCCGGTAAAGTTAGTGCAACGAACTCTTACGTAACAGTAGAATTCGATGCTGCAAATGGAGTTATTTCAGTAAACGGTGAAAAAGCGGATACTCCATTCCCACTAACTTTGAAAAACTACGGAAACTATGTATCTGGTGAATTCTTATCATCATTAGAAGAATTTGAAGTGACAGTTTCTGAAGATGAGCAATCTGTTAATGTAACAACAAACCGTGTTCAAGATGTTGAAGCATTCTTGGAAAAAACTGCCGCAGCTGATTTAAATAGTTTTTCGGCTAAAATGAAAATCGACCAAGAAATGTCCGGTTTTGAAGAAGGTCCAATAACGATGAAAATGGATATGGACATGAAAATGACGGATAAACCGATTGCATTGCACATGAAGCAAAGCCTTTCTATGAAAGCAGATGAGTTAGATGAAGCTATAAATTCAGAAACTTATCTAACAGAAGAAGGCTATTTCCAAAATGATGGTGACCAATGGGTAAAATATCCTTCAGAAATGACGGAAATGCTATTTGATGAATCTCTAATGCAAATCGATCCGACGGCACAAATGGAGCTTTTAAAAGCAACAATGAAAGGCATCCATGTTTTTGAATATGATGATGTGTACGTCATGACACAAACGATTTCAAACGATGAGTTCAGCGAAATTATGAAGGAAGCAATGTCATTGATTTCAGATATGCTGCCTGCTGACATGATTTCTGTTGAGACGACAGAAGGAACTTCTGAAGAAGCTACAGAAGAAGCTGCAGAAGTTGTGCTTGAAGATGAAAAAGTAGAAGCTGTTGAAGAAGATGAACAAGCTGAACAAGCTGTCGCGGATGAGTCAGAAGATGCATCAGAAGCGGTTGAAGAGAACACATCTGAAGAAGCAACTGAAGAGGATGTCACTGATGAGGCAACTGAAGAGGATGTCATCATTGAAGAAGAAATCGATTTAGAATCAATTCTTGATATGATTCAGTTCAATATCGAAAATTTCTTTATCGTCACTACGATCGATAAAGATACATTCTTCCCGATTTCCACTACAGGAAATACACAAATGACAATCACAGTCGACGGTGAAACGATAACTCTTAAACAAGTAATCGAAGGAACGTTCAGCGATTACAATCAAGTAAAAGAAATCAAAATTCCTGCAGAGGTCATTAATAGCGCTATAGACTTTGAAGAGTATTTGGAAGCTTTAGAAGCGGAATTCGAACAAGAAGCTGCTTAATAAAAATGCTGTTTCACACGTGCTTGCGCACTGTGAAACAGCGTTTTTTTATGAATTGAACAATTTTTCAACTGCATTTGCTACTGTTACATTGCCCTCATTCAATTGCTTTTCAAGAGTCTTGACTTGCTCTTTCTTTCTTTGATCAGCAAAGAAAGAATCAATTAATCGGTCGCGTATCATTGAATGGAACCAATCAGTCGTCTGTGACCGTCTCCTTTGCTCCCAAACTCCGCTTTCAGTCATTTTCCGTTGAAATGAAAGGATCGTTTCCCAAACAGTATCCAGCCCAGTACGTTCCAAAGAGGAAACCGGCATTACAGTCGATGTCCATCCAATCGTCGCCGGTTGCAAGAAATGAAGCAATTGTTTAAACTCTTTAACGGTCTTTTTCGCCAATTTCAAATTGTCTCCATCGGCTTTGTGGACGATAATAGCGTCTGCTAATTCCATAATTCCTTTTTTCATGCCTTGCAACTCATCCCCTGCTCCGGTCAGCACTAATAGTAAAAACATATCAACCATACCTCTGACGACTGTTTCGCTTTGCCCGACACCTACTGTTTCGATAAGCAAAATGTCAAAGCCTGCCGCCTCGCAGAGCAACATTGTTTCCCGAGTTTTTTTATGCACGCCGCCTAACGTACCTGAGGAAGGGGATGGTCGGATAAAAGCATTTGGATGCCTTGCTAATACTTCCATTCTTGTCTTATCCCCTAAAATGCTTCCTCCCGTAATCGTTGAACTTGGATCGATCGCCAATACCGCAACTTTATGGCCCGCCTCTGCCAATTTCAAACCAAACGCCTCTATGAAAGTACTTTTCCCAGCACCAGGAACACCCGTTATTCCAATGCGAATGCTATTTCCTGTTTTGGGAAGAAGTTTTTGAAGCAATTGCTGGCCCGCAGCTTTATCTGCATCCGACGTACTTTCCAGTAAAGTGATCGCTTTCGATAAGTGAAGGCGTGATCCATTCGAAATTTCTTCATATAAACGATCAATCTGATTGTCTTTCACCTTTTTCACAAATCGTTTACGACGGGAAAAGGTCATGCCATCGTGGATTGATTCAATGCCATCTTTAACACTCATTGCACTGTCGTTTTGAAAACGATCTTTTTTATTCACTCGATCACTTCCTCGTAACCTAATGACACATAAATATCCTCAATCACTTTTTGTGCAGCAACTGGAATAACCGTTCCAGGTCCGAAGATGGAAGAAGCACCGTTCGCACGCAAAAATTCATAATCCTGTGCGGGAATGACGCCGCCAACGACAATTAAAATATCTTCCCTTCCAATTTTCTTCAACTCATCTCGCAATGCTGGAACTAACGTTTTATGGCCAGCTGCTAAAGAGCTTACCCCAATGACATGTACGTCATTTTCCGCGGCTTGTAAAGCGGTTTCCTCAGGTGTTTGGAAAAGCGGTCCTATATCTACGTCGAAACCAAGATCCGCGAATGATGAAGCGATCACCTTCGCACCTCGGTCATGTCCGTCTTGACCCATTTTCGCAATCATAATACGTGGCCGGCGACCTTCATTTTCCTGAAACTCCTCAGCCATTTGTTTAACTACTTCGATCTCTTCTGCATTTGAGAAATTTGAGCTATAAACTCCGCTAACAGAACGAATGACTGCTTTATGTCTTCCTGATACTTTTTCAATGGCATCGGAAATTTCTCCGATTGTTGCCCTTGCCCTTGCAGCATCAATGGAAAGCGCAAGCAAATTACCATTCCCCGATTTGGCAGCTGTAGTAATTGCTTGTAATGTTTTTTCCACTTCTTTCTCATCGCGCTTTGATTTCATTTCATTTATGCGCTCAATCTGTTTTTGCCTAACAACAGTATTATCAATATCTAAAATGTCAATCGGTTCTTCTCGATCCAACCGATATTGATTGACACCGACAATTGTTTCTGATTTCGAATCAATTTTTGCTTGCCGTTTAGCGGCTGCTTCCTCAATTTTCATTTTCGGCAATCCGGTTTCGATTGCTTTGGCCATGCCTCCCAATTCTTCGACTTCTTCAATTAATGCCCACGCTTTTTCAGTCAATTGTGCAGTCAGCTTCTCAACATAGTAGGAGCCTCCCCAAGGGTCAATCGTTTTTGTCATCATCGTCTCTTCTTGCAAAAACAATTGTGTATTTCTTGCAATTTTTGCCGAGAAGTCTGTTGGAAGTGCAATTGCTTCGTCAAGCGCATTTGTGTGCAATGACTGTGTATGTCCCATCGCCGCAGCATTTGCCTCGATTAACGTGCGCGTTACATTGTTAAATGGATCTTGCTCTGTCAAGCTCCAGCCCGATGTTTGTGAATGCGTTCTAAGCGCTAACGACTTCGGGTTTTTCGGTTCGAATGCTTGCATCATTTGAGCCCAAATTTTGCGAGCTGCACGCATCTTCGCGATTTCCATGAAATAATTCATTCCGATCGCCCAAAAGAAAGATAGTCGAGGTGCAAATGAATCGATATCAATACCCGCTTTTAAACCGGTCCGTACATATTCAAGCCCATCTGCCAATGTATAAGCCAATTCGATATCTGCTGTAGCTCCGGCTTCTTGCATATGGTAGCCCGATATGGAAATTGAATTGAACTTCGGCATATTGTTTGATGTGTACTCAAAAATATCTGCAATAATCCGCATGGACATTTCAGGCGGAAAAATATACGTATTCCTTACCATATATTCTTTTAATATATCATTCTGTATCGTACCTGATAACTGTTCAGGTGATACTCCTTGTTCTTCTGCAGCTATAATATAAAACGCCATAATCGGAAGAACAGCACCGTTCATTGTCATCGAAACAGACATTTGATCAAGCGGAATGCCATCAAACAAAATTTTCATATCTTCAACCGAATCGATAGCAACGCCTGCTTTACCGACATCCCCAGTCACTCTCGGATGATCGGAATCATAACCACGATGTGTCGCTAAATCAAAAGCGACAGAGAGTCCTTTCTGCCCCATTGACAAGTTTCTGCGATAAAAGGCGTTACTTTCTTCTGCAGTAGAAAATCCAGCATATTGTCGTACGGTCCAAGGGCGCGTCACGTACATTGTCGGGTATGGTCCTCTTGTATATGGCTCAATCCCGGGCATATCATCGAGGTGAGAAAGCTGTTCTCGATCCTTTTCCGTATAAGCAGCTTTTAGTTCAATACCTTCATTTGTAAGAAAAGGTTGCACATTTTTCTCGGGCTGCTTAGTCGTCTTCAATTTATCAAAGTTGATTTTGCTGAAGTCCGGTTTATTCATGATCTGCTTCCCCTTTCCACTTATTCAAAATGCTTTCAATTTTATTGAGGATATTTTGACCTTTGTATATGAATCCGTTTAATCCTTTTGCCGTCCAGCTATTTGTTACATTGTTGTCAAATTTCCCTGCGACATCTACTATCATTTCTTCAGGCAGTCTATTTAAAAAATCATTTACAACGGTTTGGGCAATGTCATCTTTTGCACATATAATTGCATAATCGACCTGTTTTCCATGAATCCAATCAATTGCTTCAGCAGCGTTCACAAATGACGGACTCCATTCGCATTGTATGCCTCCCGTTGACAAGAACCCCGTAACGTAATCAGCACGAGGTTTATAATCTTTCAACGTGCCGAAATTTAACAAGACTGTTTTAGGCTGGTCGTATGCTGTCTGTTTGTGCAGCATTTCAAATGGTGATGCAATGCGTTCAAATGCTTTTATGCCGCTCCAATCTTCAGCAATTTCCGCAACCGAATCCGCATATACATTTATGCCAATCAAAGCTTTTTTCGCAGTTGCTGTTTCCGCCTTGCGTTTGTCCATCTGTTCAGCCAATCGACCGCTTGCAATGAAAGCATTTAAGCCGCCGTTCTGTTCAATGTCAATAAATAGCTCCCATGCTTTTTCAACTAACTCTTTCGTAAGCTGTTCGATAAAATAGGAACCGCCTGCCGGATCCGCAACTTTGCCGACATGCGTTTCTTCTTTCAATATTAGTTGAATATTGCGGCTATAGCGGATTGAACTGTTTGTCGGGCCAGTTAACACGTCATGAGGATGAACGGTAATTATATCCGCGCCGCCTAATACGGCTGCAAATGCTTCATTGCCTGCACGCAGTAAGTTGTTGTACGGATCGAGCTTGGAGAATGATCGCAATGAAGTTACTGCTGCAATTTGTACAGGAGGGTAGTTCTTTACTCCATATGCTTCCGCAAATGCATGGAAAAGAACACGGAACGCACGAAGCTTCGCAATTTCCATGAAGAAATGGGTATCAATTGCAAATCGGACATAAAAATTGGCCGCAAACATTTCAAATGACTCTGCATCATTTGATAGGTGTGCCGCTTTTGCCAAAGCAATTGAAAGTTCTGTCACCGCATCTGCCCCTTCATGGTGTATGTCCCATAGATCAGCGCCAGCCTTCCGAAGATTAGGAAATTTATCTGCGTAATTCCATTGTTCCGTTTGAATGAAACCATTTACACTTTTACGATTCATTTCAGGGATACGATTAAACACGTGCAGAATTGGATCGTCTTTTCTAATATTGATGAAATGAATTGGATATTTTGTAAATAGCTCGGATGCCTTTTCCAAAGATGTCTCATCCCACTCCATCTGTTTCCATCCATCATAAACGATTGCTTCGTTTCCTTTTTCAATGCTTTCTTGAACTTTAAACACCCATTCGGCGCCGTTCGACGCATATGTCCCCTGCGCTATCGTCCATCCCGCATTAGTTTTTTGCTCCCGAATAATTGAAGAGAAGTTTGCATTTCCTCCTTCTATATAAAGCGGCTGTATATCAATGTCTTCTATTGTTGTGGTAATTAATGTATCAAACGGCTTTCCTTTAAGAGATTGAACAGCCAACTCTTTCCATTGTTCATAATCTGATTTTTCAAACGTAATTTGTTTCATTTTACCCACTCCCATTTGCCATGCCCCTTTCAGAAAATGTAAAATTACTACGATATGATCGAAATGAAACGTATTTATGTAAAAATGCAATTGTTTATATAATTAGTGTATCGAAACATGCATTTGATTGAAAGTGAAAATAAGTATGACTAATGAATAAAAGAGCTTGTGCTTCGTAAATGAAAGAAAGCAGCCACTATGCAAAAGGCTGCTTTTTTCATTAATAAACAGATGTGTTTTCAGCGGTTGTCTGTTCTAAGATTTCTTTGACGCGCGATAGGAAGCGACCGGCAACTAAGCCGTCCAATACGCGATGATCAAGAGATAAGCAAAGATTAACCATATCGCGTGCAGCAATCATTCCGCCTTGCATTATGACAGGGCGTTTGACGATTGACTCGACTTGCAAAATAGCAGCTTGTGGGTAATTGATAATACCCATTGATTGCACTGAACCGAATGATCCGGTGTTATTGACAGTGAAAGTGCCGCCTGCCATTTCATCCGACTTCAACTTGCCTGAACGTACTTTTGCAGCCAATTCATTAATTTCACGAGCGATCCCTTTAATCGTTTTTTCATCGGCATGTTTAATGACTGGTACGAAAAGAGCATCTTCTGTTGCGACTGCAATTGAAATGTTAATGTCTTTCTTTTGGATGATTTTATCTCCAGCCCACATTGAATTCATCATAGGGAATTCTTTCAATGCTTGTGCAACAGCTTTTACAAAGAAAGCAAAATAAGTTAAATTGAAGCCTTCTTTTTGTTTGAACTCATTTTTCAATGAATCACGATATTGCACCATGTTTGTAACATCGACTTCAATCATTGTCCATGCGTGCGGTGCTTCATGTTTAGATTTAAGCATATTATTCGCAATTGCACGACGGACGCCCGTTACCGGAATCTCGATATCACCAGCTGCCGACTCAACATGTACCGGTTCGGATTTGTGCGTTGGCGCAGCTTTCGGCGCTGTTTCAACCGATTGCTTCGGAGCTGATACCGCTTGTTTTGGCTGTTCAGCAGCTGTCGGAATAGTACCGCTTTCAATAATTGACATCAAATCCTTGCGAGTAATCCTTCCATCACGTCCTGAACCTGATACTAACGCCAAATCAATGCCATGTTCTTGAGCCAAACGCATAACTGCAGGTGAATAGCGAGCACCGCCATTTTGTTTTTTAAGTGGAGAAGCAGGTTTTTGAGATCCAGCGGCAGGCATCTCGTTAGCCGGTTCGTCTTTCACTGGCGATGCTTCTGCCTGCTCAGCCGAAGCTGCTCCACCCTCTACTTCGATTTTGCAAACGATGACGCCTACTTCGACCGTTTCGCCTTCATTTACGATGATCTCAGTAATTTTTCCTGAAAAGGACGATGGAATTTCAGCAGTCACTTTATCTGTATTCACTTCTGCTAAAGGATCGTACTTATTTACAGTATCCCCTACTTTAACGAGCCATTTCTCGATCGTTCCTTCGGTGACACTTTCCCCTAATTTGGGCATTTCAATATTTTCAATTGCCATTCTCTTTACCACCTCTCCGAATCAATTATGCCTTAGCATAATTGCGTCCAGATTTTGAATTGATGTATGTCCTACAGGTTTTGCATCGGAAGCGAACCATCGCCTATGCATCATAATGATTTAGCATACCCTATCTCCGTAATCTTAGGCGATTGGTTGTTAGAGGGCTTTCCAGCCAAACAAATTGTCATATTGCCATGGGACAATCCCTTCGCTTGACGCATTAAAATTCTGCGAGCTCCCTTGCAGCCTTTTCAACTTTTTCCGGATTGACCATGAAAAATTTCTCCATTGTCGGTGCGTAAGGCATTGCAGGAACATCTGGTCCTGCCAACCGCTTAATCGGTGCATCTAATTCAAACAGGCAATGCTCGGCAATGATGGCAGACACTTCGCTCATGATGCTTCCTTCTAAGTTGTCCTCCGTCACAAGCAATACTTTTCCTGTTTTGGATGCGGCTTCAACGATTGCCTCTTTATCTAACGGATAAACCGTTCGCAAGTCTAAAACGTGAGCTGAAATTCCGTCTTCAGCAAGTCTCTCTGCCGCTTGCAATGCGAAATGGACACATAAACCATAGGTAATGATCGTAATATCGTCTCCTTCACGTTTCACATCCGCTTTTCCGATCGGCAATACGTAATCATCTTCAGGCACTTCACCTTTAATGAGACGGTATGCACGTTTGTGTTCAAAAAATAACACCGGATCATCATCACGAATTGCCGCTTTCAATAACCCTTTAGCATCATATGGTGTAGATGGGATGATAATTTTTAATCCAGGGGTGCTTGCGAACATTGATTCAACTGATTGTGAATGGTAAAGCGCTCCGTGGATTCCGCCTCCGAATGGTGCACGAATGACAATTGGGCATGACCAGTCATTGTTCGAACGATAGCGGATTTTTGCCGCTTCAGAAACAATTTGGTTGACAGCAGGCATGATGAAATCTGCAAATTGCATTTCTGCGATCGGACGCATGCCGTACATGGCTGCGCCAATTCCAACACCGGCAATCGCTGATTCTGCAAGTGGCGTATCAAGTGCGCGATACTCCCCAAACTGGTCGTATAATCCGGTTGTCGCCTTGAAGACACCGCCTTTTCGACCAACGTCCTCCCCTAAGACGAATACGTTTTCATCACGTTCCATTTCTTCTTTCATAGCTAATGTAATCGCATCGATATAGGACATAACAGCCATTATTCGCCCACCTCTTCCTCTTTATAGACATGGCGAAGCGCGTATTCCGGTTCAGCATACGGTGCTTGTTCCGCATATTCTGTCGCTTCATTGACGATCGCCATAATGCGATCATCCATTTCTTTTTCCGATTCGTCGCTTAAAACGCCGACTTCTTTTAAATATGCGGCAAATTTAGGAATCGGGTCTAATTTTCTTTCTTGTTCAAGCTCTTCTGCATCACGGTATAAACGATGGTCATCGTCAGACGAGTGTGCGGTCAGCCGATAGCAAACTGCTTCTACTAAGCTCGGGCCTTCGCCGCTGCGCGCACGATCAGCTGCCTCTTTAACGACTTTATAAACTTCAAGTGGATCTGTTCCATCCACTGTTACACCAGGCATACCATATCCAACAGCGCGCTCTGAAACATGTTCACATGCCAATTGTTTTTCAAGAGGGACTGAAATGGCATATTTATTGTTTTCAACCATGACAACAGTAGGCAATTTATGAACGCCTGCAAAGTTCATCCCTTCATGGAAATCTCCTTGGTTTGAAGAGCCTTCCCCTAAAGTTACAAAAGTGATGAAATCCTCTTTTTTCATTTTTGCAGCCAATGCTACACCAACTGCGTGCGGTAATTGAGTTGTTACCGGTGAAGAGCCTGTCAAAATACGATTTTTACGCTGTCCGAAATGCCCTGGCATTTGACGGCCACCAGAGTTCGGATCTTCCGCTTTTGCGAATGCGGATAGCATCAATTCTTTCGGTGTCATGCCAAAATGCAATACAACACCCATATCGCGGTAGTAAGGGGCAATCCAATCCTTCTCTTTATTAAGTGCATAAGCAGCACCTGCCTGAGCTGCTTCCTGCCCTTGACAGGATATGACAAATGGGATTTTCCCCGCTCTGTTCAATAACCACATCCGCTCATCCAAGCGACGTGCCATGACCATTGTCTCGTATATTTGCAATACATCATCATTTGTTAATCCAAGTTCTTCATGACGTGTTTGGGCCATTTTTTAATCCCCCTTCATATAGGTTAAAAATTACAACAACATCTTACATATGAATGGCAATGCCATCAACGGCAAGTGCCGCTTCACCTATCACCTCAGACAATGATGGATGCGGATGAATAGTGGACGCTACCTCCCAAGGTGTTGCATCTAAGACCATTGCAAGACCAGCTTCTGAGATTAAATCAGTTACATGGCTGCCGATCATATGGATCCCTAAAAGATCGTCTGTTTCTTTGTCGGCGATTATTTTAACAAATCCATCAGAATTTCCATTCACCAACGCTTTGCCAATTGCTGCAAACGGAAACTTGCCAACTTTTACATTGAATCCTTTATCCTTCGCCTGTGCTTCCGTTAAACCAACACTGGCCGCTTCAGGACTGGAGTAAATGCATCTGGATACATTTGTATAATTGATCGGTTCACGGTCGATACCTGCAATATGTTCTACAGCCGCAATCCCTTCATGTGAAGCGACATGAGCTAATTGTAGTCCACCAATACAATCACCGATCGCATAAATATGGCTTTCTTTCGTTTGGAAAGTAGCCTTTGTTTGAATGAAGCCGCGGTCAATTTCAATTTCAGTGTTTTCAATCCCGATACCTTCAGTATTCGCTTGTCGCCCTACAGACACTAACATTTTTTCTGCACTGAATTCCTTCTTCTCTCCATTGATTTCAGCGGAGATCGTGACGGATTCATCTGTTTTAACTAGGGTTTCAGGCAATACTTTAGCATTGACTGCAAATTTGATGCCTTTTTTCGTAAGCAGTTTTTTCATTTCCTTTGAAACATCTGCATCTTCAGTAGGCAAAATTCGGTCAGCGTATTCAATGACCGTCACCTCAACGCCAAAATCATTTAGCATCGAAGCCCATTCAATTCCGATAACACCGCCTCCGACAATAACCATTGACTTTGGTAATTGTTCCATTGCAAGTGCGCCGTCAGATGAAAGGATTTGATGTTCATCGATCTTAAGTCCTTCCAAAGTGCGTGGACGGGACCCTGTTGCGATGATCAGATTTTTTAAAACTAACATTTCATTTTCTTCTCCGTTGTTCATTTCAACAGAGATGGTACCTGGCATTGGTGAGAAGATCGATGGACCTAACATTCTCCCTAATCCTTCATAAACGTCGATTTTCCCTTTTTTCATAAGCGCTGTAACGCCTTTATGGAGTTGTTCGACAATTTCTGTTTTCCGTTGTTGCACCCTTGCGAAATTCAAAGAAGCACCCGAAGTCTCAACCCCGAAATACGATGCCTTTTCTTTTGCCAGTTGATACACTTCGGCGCTTTTTAATAGCGCTTTACTCGGGATGCAACCTCTATGGAGACATGTTCCACCTAACGCATCCTTTTCAACCAAAGCGGTTTTCAAACCTAATTGAGCTGCACGGATAGCAGCTACATAACCTCCTGTACCTCCGCCTAAAATAACTACATCATATTCTTGAGCCATCCTATATGGCCTCCTTCACGCTATCCGATCAAGCCGGATAGATTTTTGCTTGTTCTTCTCCGGTTAAAACACGCAATGCGCCTTCCGATAATGCTTGCAATTCATCTTCTCCCGGATAGGTATGTACATCGGCAATCCAATCAATCCTCGATTTGATTGATTCGATGAAGCCTTTTCCGTAAGCAAGACCGCCCGTCAAAAGAATTGCATCGACTTTCCCAGATAATACAGCTGAGGCGCTGCCAATCTCTTTTGCTACTTGGTACGCCATAGCTTCGTATAATAGCTTTGCATTTTCATCGCCGTTTTCAATTCTCTTTTCTACCTTCACTGCGTCATTTGTCCCTAAGTAGCCGACAAGCCCGCCAGAGCCTACTAACATCGACATGATTTCATCACGGTAGTATTTACCTGAAAAGCATAAATCGATTAAATCGCCGGCTGGGACAGTTCCTGCTCGCTCAGGGCTGAACGGGCCATCTCCATGCAAACCATTGTTCACATCGATCACTTTACCGTATTCATGGCAGCCTACAGTAATCCCTCCGCCCATATGCACGACAATCAACCTTAATTCGTCGTAACGTTTTTCGATCTGTTTGGCGTATCGCCTTGCTACTGCTTTTTGATTTAATGCGTGAAAGATCGATTTACGATCAATGTGCGAAAACCCAGAAATACGTGCAATCGGCTGCAATTCATCGACGACAACAGGGTCGACGATGAATGCTTTTACACCTAACTCAATGGCAATTTCATTTGCTATAATGCCACCTAAGTTTGAGGCATGCTGGCCTGAATACCCTTTTCGCAAATCTTTCAACATAGCTTCATTCACTTCATAAGTGCCGCCAGAAATCGGTCGCAGAAGGCCGCCTCTACCACATACAGCCGACAATTCATCCAACCGAATTCCTTCTTTTTCAAGCGTTGATAAAATTGCCTTTTTCCTGAAGTGGTATTGATCAATGACAGCGGGATAATCCGCAAGCTCCTCCGAAGAATGTCTCAATGTGCTTTCAAGGATGAGTGTTTCGTTGTTGAACACACCAATTTTCGTCGATGTGGATCCTGGATTAATGATCAAAATTTTATAGATTTGATCGTGCAAGATTATCCCTCCCGACTGTATTATTTTTTGCGTGAAAGTACGCTTTTTGCATTTTGTAAAAATTGGCCTCTTGATTTTGCTACACGTGCAATCCTTTCTTCCGCTAGACGGTCTGCCGCAACATAGGAAGGAATATTATCACGTTTTGAAATTGCAAAGATTTGTTCGATCGTGTCGTAAATACCTGCTACGCGTTTCATTGCGCGCTCGCGATTGTAGCCAGCTAGTTCATCTGCGACATTAATTACACCACCGGAATTGATGACATAATCAGGTGCGTAAACGATGCCCATTTCATGGATGCGATCTCCGTGTTCAGGGTCTTTTAGTTGGTTATTCGCAGATCCTGCAATGACTTTGCATTTTAATTGTGGAATCGTTTCATCGTTAATAATTGCTCCAAGTGCACATGGTGCAAAAATATCTGCATCTTGTGAGTAAATTTCATCAGCTTCGACTGCAATTGCTCCGAAAGCTTCTACTGCACGGCGAACAGCATCTTTGTTAATGTCCGTCACGATCAATTTCGCGCCTTCTTCGTGCAAGTATTCGCAAAGTGTATATGCGACATTTCCGACTCCTTGGACAGCAACAGTTTTGCCCTTTAAAGAATCATCACCGAATGCTTCTTTTGCAGCTGCTTTCATGCCTTTATATACACCGTAAGCTGTTACTGGGGACGGATTTCCTGAAGAACCAAATTCTGCAGAGACGCCTGTTACATAATCTGTTTCCAAGTGGATTAAGTCCATGTCTTCTTCCGTCGTGCCTACATCTTCCGCTGTAATGTATCTGCCGTTCAAGCCTTCGATGTAACGACCGAACGCCCGGAACATTTCTTCGTTTTTATCTTTCTTCGGATCACCGATAATAACGGTTTTACCGCCCCCTAAGTTTAGACCAGCAGCTGCGTTTTTGTACGTCATACCTTTCGCAAGGCGGAGAGCATCTTCAATCGCTTCTTCTTCACTTGCATACGTCCACATACGTGTCCCACCTAAAGCAGGGCCCAAAGTCGTATCGTGAATTGCGATGATTGCTTTCAATCCAGAAGTTTTGTCTTGGCAAATGACAAGTTGTTCGTAATCGTGAGTTTCCATATATTTAAAGATTTCCATGTTGTTATTCCTCCTATAATTCATACAAATTATTTTTTATTTTGATAATGAAGCTGTTTGAATTGCAACCGCGAGTGAATACAATTTGCTTTCTGCGCTATCCGCCCTAGACGTTAGCACAATTGGTGCTTTTGCACCGGCAATTACTGCTCCTACTTTAGCTCCCGCGAAATACATAAGCGATTTATAAAGAATATTGCCCGCTTCTATATTCGGTACTGCTAAAATGTCTGCTTTGCCTGCCGTACCGTTGCGGATCCCTTTTTGCTCAGCAGCTTCTAAAGAAATGGCATTATCAAGAGCCAATGGACCGTCAACTATGCAATCCTTTATTTGTCCCCTATTGTTCATTGCGACAAGCGCTGCAGCGTCAATCGTTGGCTGCATTGCCGGATTGACTGTTTCAACTGCACAGAGCGGAGCGACAATTGGCATTTCTACGCCGCAAGCCTTTGCGACAGAAACCGCATTTTGAATAATTTGCGCTTTCGCTTCAAGATCAGGTGCAATATTCATGGCAGCATCCGTTACGAATAACAACTTGTCGTACCCTTGTACTTCAAAAGCAGCAACATGTGACAAGATACTATTCGTCCGCAAGCCATATTGTTTATTTAACACCGCTTTTAAAATAACTGCTGTCGGTAAATTCCCTTTCATTAACACATGCGCTTCTCCAGTCGATACAGCTTTGACAGCATGCTCCGCAGCTTCCTCAACTGTTGTCGTGTTTCGGAAGGATACCCCGTGCTGGTTTAACAGTCGTGGGAACTTTTCTGTTATGAGTTGTTGTAGTTCCGCCTCTTGAGCGAACAGTAGAAAGTGTGCTATCCCTTTTTGCACTGCTATTTCAATCGCTTCAAGCACTTCACGATCTGCGGCAGACGCAACAGCTACGATTGGCGGATCTTTCATGGAGGACTTTTCAATCAGTTCATCCAAAGTTGTCATGACAACACCTTCTTCTATATAAGTTTGTGCTTCTCCATTTTATAATACAAGGAACGTAATGAAATGCCGAGCCGGTTAGCTGTTAAGGATTTATTGCCATCATGCTCTTCCAATGCTTTTTCCAATATAGATTTTTCGTAATCATCCATAATGGACGTAAGCGAGCTCTTTTCGGGAAGCACGTTATCTTCTGAATTTGTACCGATTGTCTGCAATGAACGTTTAATATCTTCCTCATCAATAATAACAGAATTGGGTTTCATATAGATCATCGCACGGCTAAGAACGTTTTCTAATTCACGGACATTTCCTGGCCAATCATGTTGGCGTAGTCTTTCCTTAGCAGCAGCTGACAATGCTTCCACATTCATGCCGAATTCCTGATTTAACTTAACGAGCAAATGATTGACAATTTCCATTATGTCTGATTTGCGGCTACGCAGCGGTGGTATATGGATGGACAACCGATTTAGCGCATAGTATAGTTCCTCATTGAAAGAACCTTCGTGAATTGCTCTCTCTAAATTTTTAGAAGTTGCCGCGATAATCCTTACATGTGCATGATCATGCCGTTGACTTTCTAATTGGGCATTGCGTCCTCCGTTTATATAATCAAATAGTCGGATTTGCACTGGTTTTGTAAGCGCTGTCACTTCATCTAAAAAGAGCGTACCGTTTATTGCTTCTTTCAATAAACCGATCCGATCACCGGTTACTTCTCCTTCTCCAAATAGTTCTTTTTCCATTAATGAAGAATCGATCGCACCGCAATTAACTCGAATGAATTTACCCGATTTTCTTTCGCTTGCGCTATGTATTGCGTTTGCAAACAGTTCTTTTCCTGTACCGGCCTCACCTCGCAACAATACTGCAATATCCGATTTAGCAGCTAATTTTGCCTGCTCTATCGATAGATGGATGTCTGCGGAATTGCCGTGGATATCCGCGAATGTATAGGTCGCTTCCAGTTGTCGGATTATTTCTTTTGCCCAATCCAATTCTTTCATCAGCTTACGTATTTCGGTTATGTCATGAATTACACCGACACTGCCTTTTAATTGATTATTGACGATAATCGGCGCAACATTGACGATGACATCTCGATTATCTTCCCCAATTTTCATATTGACACCGCGTACTGGTTGTTTCGTTTCCAACACTTTCATATGAATGCTTTCGCCTTCATTAATGTCAACTGTAGCAGGTTTTCCAATGATTTCGTCTTGTGTGAGCCCAGTCATTCTCGTATATGCTCTGTTCACTAGCACACCAATCCCATTTTCATCAACGACGGAAATGGCATCGTCACTTGATTGAATGATTGCTTCTAACATCGTTTTCACTTGCTTTAAGCCGGTTATTTCTTCTGCTAATTTGGTCACTTCAGTAACATCTTTAAAAACTGCAAACGCACCAATAATCGTATTATCTTTTGATGCCAACGGATATCGGGAAGTGACTACTTTTGTACCATTCGGTAGAATTAGCTCTTCATTCAATTCAATTGTGCCAGATTCCAGTACTCGAACAAGCTTGCTTTGAGGGATTACATCGGTAATAAGTTTCCCGATTGCTTCATTATCAGAAACTTCCAACATCCTGCAAGCGCTTTCATTGATAAAGTCAATGTTGCCTTCAGGACCTATTCCGATCATCCCCTCGTCTACCGAATTAAAAATAAGGCGTTGGCGTTCTATTTCATTTTGTATGCGTTGCATAGATTTGCCATTCTCTTTCAAAAGGCTGACAATGACATTCGCTACCGACCCTGGAATGAGCAATGTGTTCGGTGGAATATTCTCCATAATATTGGAAAAGACAGTGTCATCTCCTGTAACATCAAAGACAATGTGAATGTCTGAACGTAAAAAGGCTTTCCAATCCGTACCGGTGCAAATACCATGCTCCCTTGCAATTTGCAAACCGGGAGCTTGTTCATCCTTGTCGACAATTGCTTTGACATTCATGGATTTCAATTTCAGAAATAGGTTCAGAATCGTTGTTCCACCCGAGCCTGCCCCGACAATGAGAACATTTTGCAAGGATATTCATTCTCCTTTAAATAACATGCAATCTTTTGCAAATCTATATTTATCATACACGATTGCACACTTCTTGACAATCATTGTTAAGCAGGTAAAATTAAAAACGTTAAGGAGATTGATATAAATGGCTCGAATGGCGGCTTTCATCGTTCTTTTAATCCCGATACTCATTACAGCAGGCGGCATAAAGCTAATGCGGGATTCACTTTTTGGTATTTTGTTTAGCCCTTTTCCGTTCATCTGGCTTCAGTTCATCGTTGGACTGATTATGTTCAGTGCCGGAATCGCTTTTTTTGCAGGCTTCCTTCTTCGGCGCGACCGTCGAAAAGGTAGAGTGCAAGAACGTTTCAAAGAGAAATAATGAATTGCGGGACATAGGAAAAGCAGGCGAAGAGATATTAAACCTTCGCCTGCTTCTTTTACAGTTATTTATTTTATGCTTTAGAAGCGGTTAGGATAGTCAGTGATCCATCCATCTACAAACGCGGGAGGATTTTTCGCTATTTCCTCATGGCCCGTAACTCCATAGACTCGCAACTTTTTTCCCGTGTTGACCATATTGCCAAGATACGGTTCCTTCCATAAACGTTTATGGAAATTAAACCCATCCGCAGCTATATATTTACTTAAATTATTCCAATCAACCGCTTTTTTTCTCATAAGCAAAGCAGTTTCAACTTTTTGATCAATTTCCTTCACGTTCTCCAATAAAGTGTAATCGAAAGAAGATATATGCAGTTCTCCTATTATCGACGCCTTTTCAATTATTTCCTTAATCGAATTTCTATTTTCTGCAACACTTTCTTTCAACTCTATGTTCAACGCCATATGATGCATTTCACAAAACAAAATTGCATCAATGAGCGTTGGGATCGGGTGACCGAAAAGTATTCGCCAAAACTTTTTTCCAACTTTTAACTGCTGTAGTTCAGATGAATGGATATCCGTTATATTTTGCTTCACACCCGCTACTCTAAACATATTCAAATCATGAATGACGACAGGGACTCCATCTGCAGTTAATTGAACATCCAATTCGATTCCGTCTGCTCCCATATCATACGCTTTCTGAAAAGCATCCATCGTATTCTCATATTTGTACGCAGATGCCCCCCTATGTGCAAAAACAATTGGTCTAGACATTAAGGACATGATCGACAACTTCAAAAACGCCCTTTGTTTCTTTATTTAACGAAGTGGATTGATCGCCTATTTGAATAATTACACCTGGATAAGCTTCCTTTGATATTTCTATTTGCGGGCGTACTGCTGTTCTAATTTTATACATTCCCGCTTGAATTTCTTGATCAAGTTCAACTATTTTATCTTTGCTTAGTTGGACAGTCTCTTTCAGTTTTTCATATGCCGCTTCTTGTTCTCCTCGAAGGGATGCTCCTAACTGTTCTATTTTCAATAGCTGTTGTTCCAAATGGCTCACTGTAGTTTGTACATCTTTCAATTCTTGAGCCATTTGCTGTATTTCAGAGTAAATCAAGTCTTTATTCACTCCTTTGGCATGAAGATGAGTCATTCTCTCATGCTGGTTTCCTGCATATCCGCATTCTATTCGATATAATGCTTCAATATGTCCGCCAATGATTTTGCCTTTATTTTTATCAACAAATATACGTTCCGCTACTGCATCTGCTCCTAACATATAGAAGCCGACATGAATATTTTGCGCGAAAAGTTTGCAGTTATTTGCATGTTTTATAAAAATATCGCCGCGCGCTTCGATTATTGTTGTACCTCCGCCGAAGACGCCGCCTTTTATATATAAATCACCTTCAGAAGAACAAATCTCTTTCGCATTCGTAACGCTTTCATTTCCTTCAATCGAAATGTCGCCGACTGCGTTAACTGAATAACCCGCCAATACTGTTCCATAAACCGTTACAGCTCCTTCAAATTTTATGGAACCTGTTTCTGGCCCAACATCTCCATTAATAATTAAATGCTGTCCTACACTGACAATATCCCCTGGCAAAAATTCCAATGCTCCTCCAAACATTGCCTTTAATACAGTCTTTCCCTGTTCCTCAACTTCCACAACAGATTTTCGGTCATATGTAAGTTTCGAGTCGGCTCCCCGCTGCGCTTCAATTGTATTCCCAAATACATCGCTGCCAGGAATGCCGTCTGTCGGTGGAATCTTTTCTCCTAACCATTGACCTTCTTTAATATGTGTAACGAAATTCATTTCATAATAATCAGCTATTCCGTCTTCCCTTATAACAGGTTTTCGCTCAGGTTTTTCGATATATGTAATTTTTGCATCTTCACCTTTTTGCGGTTTTTTCCCTTCAGCTACTATAACAGTAGATAAAGGCAGCAATTTCATTGAAGACAAAGATTTTCTGCCATAAACGACACCATAATCATCCAACAGTTTTTCTGCATCTTTTATATATTGGTCTCTATTTAATTCAAAATCTTCCATAGTTACATTAAATGTTATTTCTGCTGTCAGTTTATCTTGAGATATATGTAGTTCAATGACTGGTAAATAAGAGCCGATCGAATTTTCATTCCCTACATCTGTAAGCGCTTTCCTAAGTGCAGGGAAAGAACTGATCTTTATTCGCGGATTTTCCTTCGTAATTTGGTCAAATGACTTAAGCTGATATCCCGCTTTTTTTAACTTTAACAATACATCGTTTCCACTCACATATAAATCAAAATA
Source organism: Sporosarcina sp. USHLN248 (assembly GCF_037144575.1). Classification (NCBI taxonomy): domain Bacteria; kingdom Bacillati; phylum Bacillota; class Bacilli; order Caryophanales; family Caryophanaceae; genus Sporosarcina; species Sporosarcina sp. USHLN248. Next base: position 26,605 of record NZ_JBBCZC010000011.1, on the reverse strand, counting down.
ATCATTTTGGACTAGCAAAGCCAACACCCCTTCACTCTTTCAGTTGCGCTCTTTCATTATAGTATTATTATCAGAAATTTAATAGCTGTAATGCTTAAATAGGTGAAAAGTCAGGGGTAATGAAAAAGGCCACCAGGATTTTTACCTGATAGCCGATTATTTGGTTATTCAGAGAATTAACTCGCCATATGTTCCAAGCGAATCTTATCAGCTATCATAGCTATAAACTCACTATTTGTAGGCTTGCTTTTTAAATGATGCACTGTGTAGCCAAAAGTTTTCGAGATAACGTCATAATTTCCTCGATTCCATGCAACTTCAATTGCGTGTCTGATGGCGCGCTCTACCCTTGAAGGCGTCGTGTTATACTTTTTTGCGATATCGGGATATAAAACTTTTGTTACCGATCCTAATAGATCGACATCTGTGTAGACCATCTGGATGGCTTCACGGAGGAAGGCATACCCCTTAATATGAGCAGGGACACCGATTTCTTTAATAATGGACGTAATTGTTGTGTCCAAAGCTCTTTGACTGAGACCAACCTCCTCAGTTTGATTGTTTTTCACTGGCGGCTTCGTTTGCTTTTGCTTTCCAGCCACTTGGAAGATTTGAGTGACGAGCCGATCGAATTCAAAAGGCTTCAGCATAAAATAAGACGCACCAAGCCCTCCAGCTTGAGCCATAACATCTTCCTGACCGAAAGCTGTCAGCATAATAATTTGTAAATCGGAAAGACTTGAATCATCTTTTATCGTTTCCAAAACTGCAATTCCATCTAAATGTGGCATAATAATATCTAAAAGAAGCACATCTGGCATTTCTTCTTTCAATTGGCTTAAGCATACCCGACCATTATGAGCTGTCCAAATCACTTCAAGTTCCGGATGCTGCTCGAAATAGACCCCCATCATTTTTACAAGTTCCTTATTGTCATCTGCAATTGCAATTTTCAATTTCTCCATTCTTTTTCCCCCTACGGTCATTTTCATGCATTAGTCGTATTGATTTGCAGCGTATAGGAAAAATTCGACATCTATCTGTAAAACCCTTTCTTATATTTAAAAATACATCTTATGGAGGATAGTTTCGTCAACGTTCGACGAACTATGCAGCAATCAACAGAAGATCGACATAAAAAGACTGCTCCATCCGTCTGCTCATACCGGATGGAACAGTCTTTTCTTCCTTACTGTTTTTCACCATTTCTCATCGTAATTAGGAACAGACCTGCTCCTTTTTTCGGTTCATCCACAAACATGTGAGTGACAGCTCCGACAAACTTTCCATTTTGGATGACAGGACTTCCGCTCATTCCTTGTAAAATGCCGCCTGTTGTTTCCAATAGTTTAGGATCTGTCAAAATGAATTGGAATTGCTCTTCCTCGACTTGTGTAATTCGGATGGAGAATGACTCGACTTCCGTACCTTTTACCGTAGTAAAGATTTCTGCATCACCTGTTTGCAATTCACTTGGCTGCATAATCTTCAACGGTTCGGCTAACACTTTCTTATAAGCATCGTTCCACATGCCGAAAATGCCGTATATGCCGTTCGTCTTAATCGTACCAAGATATTCGTTGTTATTTACGATGGAAGATATTTTATAACCTGGTGAGCCTGGTTCACTCTTTTTAATTTGTTCAATTTCCGAAAGATAAATGGCGCCTTCGCGAAAAGAAGGGGGTGATTTCAAGGAACTATCGACAATTTGATGGCCAAGTGCGCCGTATGTCCCTGAATGTGGATCGACATACGTCAGCGTACCGGTTCCTTCCGTGCGGTCTTTTAAAAACGGAAGCAGCCTTTTTACAGTTTCACTTTTTACGTCAAACTGCAAAGTTTCACCATTACGATCGATTGTTAAATGAAATCGTTCTTTTTTCTCCTGTAGCGTTTGTTCGAATTCACGTAATGTATGGATGGATTGTTCGTCAATTTTTTTGACTCCATCGCCCGCTTTCAGCCATTGGCCTTCATAGATCAATACGTCATTCGTTACAAATACGCCGGACAACTCCATTTGAATCCCGATGGAATGTCCCATTGGAATAAGCGTATCCTCCTCAGCAAATGCAGCTGAAGTAAAGGATGAAAAAATCAAAAATACGGCACACGAAACGGTAAACGCCAGACGTCTACTCCATCCCATAGTTCACCTCCTCGATGAAATGTACTATTGGTATGTCCGTTCAGCGCAAACTTATGAAAGGTACTTTCAAGCAAAAAAACGCATACTTGATATGTATACGCGCTACTACTCCGTAAACCTTACCTGTATCGGACGATGCTCAAATAATGTTTAGGAAACAGCGAATTTTTTTTAAGACGTCAAGCGCTTCTGGTCAAGTTACAGAGTTCATTTTTTTACTCAAACGAAAAATGACTGTAGACAAAGTTAAAAAAGTACTTTGTCTACAGTCTGGAGCGCATAATTGATATGTATGCGTTAAAACTAAAATTATGACCGAAAATCAGCTTTACGTTCCTCTGCCATGGATAATAATTCTTCTGCATGCTGCAATGTTAAAGGTGTTATTTCAGTTCCCGACAGCATTCTTGATAGTTCTTCAGTACGTTCAATTCCTGTTATATCACATACAGATGTTGTCGTACGATCTTTTTTCACTTCTTTTTTAATCAAAAAATGATGATCCGCCATTGCTGCGACTTGCGGCAAATGCGATATGCATAAAACTTGCGAATTGGTTGCAATCATTGCAATTCGTTCGGCAATCGACTGGGCAACGCGACCACTTACACCTGTATCCACTTCGTCAAATATAATCGATGTGATCCCTTGATGCTTTGAAAAAATTGTTTTCAAAGCCAACATAATTCTTGACAATTCCCCACCGGAAGCTATTTTCACAAGCGGCTTCAATGGCTCTCCCAAATTCGTTGAAATAAGAAATGTCACATCATCAAAACCATTTAGATCAAATTGATTTGCCACTTTTCTTTCGACCGCCACTTTAAAGGTGGATTTTTCCATATGTAATTCCTTTAGCTGTTGCATGATCGCCACTTCCAAATGCTTAGCTGCCTCTTTTCGGATTATCGAAAGTTCATTCGCTTCGACTTCCAAATCTTTTTGAAGCTGTATGAATCGCTCTTGTTCTTGAGCAAGTCGTTCATCACGATTCATTAGCCGATCAAGGTCCTCCGCAATTTTTTCGCGGTACAGAAGGATATCTTCTATCGTTGCCCCATATTTTCTTTTTAATGTGAGAAGCTGTGCCAGCCTGTCTTCAACGTATGATAGACGCGACGGATCAAATTCCATCCGATCAATTTTATTTTTCAATTCATGAGCCGTATCTTGAAGAACGTAAAAACAATTCGCAACTAATTCGGATTGAGCTGTCAATTCTTTATCGATTGACGCAGCATCTTCCAAGTCACTCATTGCAGAGCCAACCCAGTCTAGCGCATGCATATCCCCGCTAATGGATTCATAAGCAGTATTCAGCCTTTCAAATAATCGATTATAATGCTGAAGTTTCATCTTCTCTTCTTCTAATTGTTCCTCTTCCCCAATCGTTAATTGGGCTTCATCGATTTCTCTTAACTGGAACGAATATAAATCAATTCTTTGCGCTACTTGTTGCTCGTTTTCATTAGCGGTCATTAGCTTACGCTTTAATTTTGAATAACGGTCATATATGTCAATATAATTTTTATAAGATTGCAAGAAGGTTTCACCGGCAAATTGATCCAATAAATGAATATGCCGCTTCTCTTGCATTAATTCTTGGTTATCATGTTGGCCATGAATATCGATTAATTGAGAACCAATTTCTCTTAAGATAGCAATTGTCACTAATTTCCCATTTACTCGGCATGTCGTTTTGCCTGAAGCATTTATATCTCTGCGAAGAATGAGCGTGCCATCCTCTGTTTCTATTCCCAATTCTTCAAGTCTTTGGAATACCGGATGCTCATCATCGTCAATCGTAAACATGCCCTCAAGCTCAGCTTTCTTTTCACCATGTCGAATAAACTCCTGCGATCCTCTTCCTCCCGCAAGAAGCTGTACGGCATCAATAATAATCGATTTCCCTGCCCCTGTTTCACCAGTCAGTACTGTTAGCCCATCATCAAATGTAATCGAAAGCTGTTCGATAATGGCAAAATTTCTTATTGAGAGTTCAGCTAACAAACTATTGGTCACCTCGTTTCTTCACAACCTTATTACTATATGTGACTCACTAGAATGCATCGAAATTATAAATATATACGTTTGCACAAGCCGATCACCAGACAGATAAATGGTTTTCAAAAGCAGGAAAGCACTAATTGTTCTTCATTCCTATCGAGCTGCATATAGATGCGAGGAACCGCCGCTGAATCTATTTACAGCATCTCCAGCAGGCGGGACTTCACTTGAGTAGTAAGGTTTTCATCCCTGCATATAATCATGCACGTATCATCACCACATATTGTACCGAGCATTTCATCCCATCCTAAGTTATCAAGAAGTGAGCCTACTGCATGTGCATTTCCAGGCAAAGTCTTTAAGATGATAAAGTGACTGGCACTGTCAATGCTTACGAAAGCGTCTGTCAGCATACGCCGGAGCTTTTCTTCCGTATTGAAACGATGGACAGGCGGAAGACTGTATTTATAGCGGCCGTCAGACAATGGCACTTTAATGAGGTGCAATTCTTTTATGTCGCGGGAGACTGTTGCTTGCGTAACATCCACTCCCGCTTTCTTTAATTTATCGACTAGCTGATCTTGCGTTTCGACTTCCTCATTCGTAATGATATCGCGAATTCTTAAATGCCTTTGTCCTTTATTCAATACAATCACTCCGATGTTAATTTATCAATTTGTCACTTTTCTAACACCCATATCGGTTTGTCTGCAAAGTGAAATTTAGTGTAACGCAGCGTACGCTTCATCAACTAACTGAGTGAACGCTGTTTTGTCAAATGGTTGTTCCGGGCTTTCATCTGATTTTAAATGGAATAGAAATTCAATATTTCCTTCTCCGCCTGTAACCGGGGAAAATGAAATCCCTTTTACTGAAAAACCTTCATGAATTGCAGCTTCCGATATTTTCAGCAAAACATCGATATGAACATTTCGGTCCCTGACGATCCCTTTTTTACCGACGTTCTCTTTGCCTGCTTCAAATTGCGGTTTCACTAAAGCGATGACATCGCCATTCTGTTCAATTATTTGTTTAAGCGGAGGCAAAATTAATTTTAGAGAAATAAAGGAGACGTCAATCGTTGCAAATTGAGGTTTCCCATCCTTAAACATATCAGACGTCGCATGCCGGAAATTCGTTCTTTCCATAACTGTTACACGCTCATCCTGTCGTATTTTCCAGGCCAATTGATTCGTTCCAACATCCAATGCATAACAATGCTTTGCACCATTTTGCAATGCACAGTCTGTAAATCCGCCAGTTGACGAACCGATGTCCAAGACAATTTTATTTTCGACAGAGACATCAAACACTCCAAGCGCTTTTTCAAGTTTTAACCCGCCTCGGCTAACATATTTCATAGCTATGCCTTTTACCGTCAGCGGAGCATCAATTTTTATTTTTTCACCAGGCTTGTCCAGTCTTGTTTCAGCAGAATAAACGATGCCTGCCATAATGGACCGTTTAGCCTGTTCGCGGGTTTCAGCAAGTCCACGTTGCACTAATAATACATCGACCCGCTCTTTTTGTTGCCCATTCGTCATACAATTTCCCTTTCGACCGCATGCTTACGGATCATTTCTTCCATGTCTCGTTCAAGGTAATCTACCGTTAAATCGATTTCTTCGAGCAGTTTATCAACGCTGCCATGTTCGATAAATTCGTCTGGAATGCCAAGTCGATGTATTGGTGGCACAGTCTCCATCACATCATGAGCATATTCAATGACAGCGCTTCCGAATCCACCCGCTAAAACAGCCTCTTCTACTGTGACGATCGGTTTTCCATCTGCAAACAATTCACGAAGCATTATATTGTCCAATGGCTTTATGAATCGTGCATTGACTACTTTGACTTGCATTCCTTTTAGAGATAGCCTTTCAGCAGCCTGTAATGCCATCGGAATGGTAGTTCCAAATGTAAGAATTGTTCCGTCAGTCCCTTCCCTAAGAACTTCCCATGTTCCGATCGGTATCCTTTTCAACTGCTCGTCCATTGGCACACCGAGTCCATTGCCTCTCGGGTATCGCATCGCAATAGGCCCGTCATCATAAGATAATGCTGTTTTCACCATATGTTGTCCTTCATTTTCATCTTTTGGCATCATGATTACTAAGTTTGGCATATGACGTAGGAAAGCGATATCGAAGACTCCTTGATGTGTTTCACCATCAGCTCCGACTAATCCCGCTCTGTCAATGCCAATAAAAACATTTAAATTTTGCCTTGTAATATCGTGGAGCATTTGGTCATAAGCACGTTGTAAAAACGTTGAATAAATTGCCAAGAACGGTTTCATGCCTTGTGTTGCGAGTCCAGCAGCCATTGTAGCAGCATGTTGTTCTGCTATACCGACATCAAAAAATCGATTTGGAAATTCTGCTGCAAAATTTTCCAATTTGGAGCCGACCGGCATTGCTGGTGTTATTGCAGCAACTCTTTTATCTTCACGGGCAATTTTACGCACCGTTTCAGCAACAAGTCCACTCCATGATGGGGCAATAGTTGGGGACTTCACAAAATCTCCTGTTTCAATTTTATATGGACCCGTACCATGCCAAGCTCCAATTTTGTCGTCTTCAGCAGGTCGATATCCTTTTCCTTTTTTCGTAATGACGTGGAGCAAGACAGGTCCTTCCATTTTTTTGGCGTATTGAAGATTACGCTCTAAATCATAAAAGTCATGACCATCAATTGGTCCTAAATAAGTGAAGCCCAATTCTTCAAAGAATACACCAGAAACAACAAGATATTTTAAACTATCTTTAAGCCGCTCTGCAGCTGCCGCCATTTTTCCACCGACTGCTGGGATCTTCTTTAAAATATATTCCAATTCATCTTTAGCAGAATTGTATTTGCCGGCGGTGCGCAGTTTGCCTAAAACAGAATGAAGAGCACCGACATTCGGGGCAATTGACATTTCATTATCATTTAATATAACCGTCATATTCGTTTTCATATGACCAATATGATTTAATGCTTCAAGTGCCATTCCGCCAGTTAGCGCTCCATCCCCAATTATTGGGACGATGTAGTTCTTTTCACCTTTCATATCCCTTGCTGCTGCCATCCCCATTGCAGCTGATAATGACGTAGAGCTATGGCCGGTTTCCCATACATCATGTTCACTTTCAAGCATTTTAGGAAAGCCGCTTAGCCCTTTGTATTGACGAAGTGTGTTAAACTGTCCTGCCCGTCCTGTTAAAATCTTATGTACATATGCCTGATGGCCTACGTCAAAGATGAATTTATCAGTCGGACTATCAAATGTTTTATGCAATGCGATCGTCAATTCCACTACCCCTAAGTTCGGGCCGATATGACCGCCAGTAACGGAAAGGTTCTCGATCAGGAATTTACGGATTTCTCGAGATAATTGTTCCAATTGTTTCTTATCGAGCTTTTTAAGAAAAGATGGACTTGTAATTTGGTTGAGATCCATCGTCATCACGCACCTTCATAAATTAATTGCCTAATTCGCATCCTTGTAGCTTACATTATAGCAAGAAGGAACTTTAATACAAAATCTTTCAGCAAGCTTTTAGGAGAAAATTCATTTTTTTCAATGAAAAGGCTACTTCTAAGGCGAATTGTTAGTAGCGTTTAAGGAGCATAGCAGAAACATTTTTCTTTATGCAAGTCTTCCCATAATATAATTAGCAAACAACTCCAATAATGGTTGCTCTTTCTTTAAAAATGACAGATTTTTAATCGATAGGTCATGGTATTTCAATAGTTGCTGTTCGGCTCCTTCCAAGCCTAACAAAGCAGGATATGTTGATTTATGGCTCGATGCATCGCTATTAGCCGTTTTTCCTAACGCTTCCGTCGTTGAAGTGACATCTAAAATATCATCTTTTATTTGGAACGCAAGACCGATATGTTTTGCATATTCCTTCAAATAGCCAAAAACATCCTCATCTGCATCCGCTAAAATTGCCCCTGCCTCAATACTGAATGAAAGAAGTGCACCTGTCTTATGCATATGGACATTCTCCAATTGCTCCAAGTTCAGCCGGGTAGTTTCCCCTTCCATATCTAAGATTTGGCCTCCTACCATGCCGGTTGCCCCTGCTGCGTCTGCCAGTAGCTTGGCTAACCTGACTGCCTTTTCTGGCGATGTGTTGTCCAAAGATGCCATTAATTGAAATGATAGTGTAAGCATTGCATCTCCTGCTAAGACAGCTGTCGCTTCGCCGAATACTTTATGGTTCGTCGGTTTCCCTCTTCTGAAATCGTCATCATCCATGCACGGAAGATCGTCATGGATGAGTGAATACGTATGAACGAGCTCTATTGCCGAAGCTACTTTTAATGCATCCTTTGAAGTTGCGTTTAAATCTTCTAAAACAGAAAGTACTAGTAAAGGTCTTATTCTCTTACCGCCGGCGTTTATTGAATAAAGCATTGCATCTTTTAACGACTTGGGCATTTGCAATGATTGTACAATTCTATTCATTTCACTATCGATGATCGGTATATTTTTATCAATAAATTGTTTTAGTTTTTCACTCATTGTTTTCTAATCCTTTCGCTGGATCGAAAGGAGTTTTGTTACCATCCTTATCGATGATCGAGATCAGCTGTTGTTCCGCATCCTGCAGTTTTCCGTGACAATAAGCGGACAGCTCCATACCTTTTTTATATAATGTGATGGCCTCTTCCAACGGAACATCTCCAGTTTCAAGCTTTTGGACGATTTGTTCTAAGTTGGACATGGCTTCTTCAAAACGAAGTGTTTCTTTATCCATCTATTCTTCCCCCTCGTCATATACGTTAACTGACTTGACTTCCGCTCTTAAAGTTCCATCGGGCATGCGGATGTCGATTGGATCGCCCTTTTGGAATGCTGCTGCACTGCTCACGACTTTATCGTTTTTGTAAACGATGGAAAACCCTCTTTCCATCACTTCGAGCGGATTCAAAGCTTTTAGCGTCCTGACAACCGAGCCAAATTGGTCTTTATAAATTCGCAGCTCATTGTGAGTCGCGCGCGTCAATCTTTCGGTCAGCAATGCTGTCATATTGCTTCCTTCCTTGATACGCTGTATAGGTGAATAATAGGTTAGCAAACGATTCAGCCTTTCATGCTCCGCCCTCCGATTCGTCGTTAATTCGGAGCGGCTTCTTGTCAATCGGTCGTCAAGATTACTTAATCTTTCTGTAAATGGCCGATATAGCCTTTCCGGAAATTGAAGCGGATAAGATTGTTCAAAACTATTTAGCCGTTTACGTTCTATTTTAATTTGATTTGAAAAGGATGTATACAATGAACGTTTTCGCTCCAAAATTCTTTCAAATAGCTCTTCCTTCGATGGAACCGCCATTTCGGCAGCTGCTGTAGGGGTCGGAGCTCGACGATCTGCAACAAAGTCGGCAATGGTCGTATCCGTCTCGTGGCCGACCGCACTAATAATAGGAATTCGGCAAGAAAAAATCGCTCTTGCGACGGATTCTTCATTGAATGCCCACAAATCCTCAATCGATCCCCCACCACGTCCTACAATTAATACATCGATGGAATTTACTGATTCTGCCATTTGGATTGCACGGACGATGGATGGCGCTGCCTGGGGGCCTTGGACAATGGCGGGAAATAAAATGATTTCTGCCAACGGATAGCGCCTTCCAATCGTAGAACAAATATCCTGTATCGCCGCTCCTGATTGTGCGGTAACAACACCGATTTTTTGGGGCAACAGAGGGAGTGGCTGTTTAAATTTTTCATTAAACAATCCTTCTTTAGATAGCTCTGCTTTTAACTGTTCAAACGCTAAATAAAGCGCTCCAACACCATCAGGTTGCATCGTCTGAACATACAACTGGTATTGGCCGCTCGCTTCATAGACATTGACATCGCCCGTAATGAGGACGTTCATTCCATCTTCTAACTTAAATTTCAAATTGCTTGCAGCCGATCTGAACATAGCAGATTGAATTCTGCTTTTATCGTCCTTTAACGTAAAGTAAATATGCCCGCTCGGGTGAACTTTCAAGTTTGAAAGTTCACCTTTAACGAACACATTGCGCAAATGCGGGTCGGCATCGAATTTTCTTCTTATGTATTTTGTTAATGCTTGGACAGATAAATAGGAATCTGGTTGCAACAGTTTCACCCCCGGCCTGACTATGAACGCTGTCTCTCTATTGAAAAACAGCGTTGATTTTTTATGTCGACAGAATCATTATGCTTTTTTGCTACATCTTCCTTCAGTTACAGCCATTTCAGCACTTCTTAACGTGTTTTTCAGTAGCATTGTAATTGTCATCGGACCGACCCCTCCAGGGACAGGTGTAATGGCAGCTGCTACGGCTTTCGCTTTTTCTGTGTCGACATCTCCGCATAATTTTCCATTTTCATCACGATTCATGCCGACATCAATGACGACAGCTCCTTCTTTTATATGTTCGTCAGTAATGAATTTGCTTTTGCCAATTGCTGCAACGATAACATCTGCTTGCTTAGTAATTGAAGACAGATCCTTCGTTTTTGAATGGCAATAGGTTACGGTTGCATCCTTTTGTAGGAGCAGTTGTCCCATCGGTTTACCGACAATATTGCTTCTTCCAATAACGACAGCATGTTTACCAGCTATATCCACACCGGAGCGATCAAGCAACTCCATAATGCCATATGGTGTGCAAGGCAAAAAAGTTTGTTGGCCGATAAGCATTTTACCTACATTTACTGGATGAAAGCCATCTACGTCTTTTTTAGGATCAATTGCTTGGATGACAAGATCCTCATCAATATGCTTTGGCAAAGGAAGTTGGACTAAAATGCCGTGAATTGTATCATCTGCATTTAAACTTTCAATTTGCTTCAAAAGTTCTGCCTCTGTCACCTCTTCTGAAAGGCGAATTACTTCGGATTTCATGCCGACTTCTATGCTTGATTTTTCTTTGTTTCGAACATAAGTATGCGAAGCGGGATTATTGCCGACAAGAATAACCGCAAGTCCAGGCTGACATCCTTTCTCTAGCAATTTCCTTACTCCATCGTTGATTTCCGATCTCAATTCCTTACCGATTGCCACACCATCAATCAACTTAGCTGTCATCCTCAATTCCTCCTATAATTTATTTATTTTTGTTCAAATTTGGATAAAACCCCATTGACAAAACGTCCAGATTTTTCATCGCCAAATCGTTTGCAAAGCTCAACTGCTTCATTCAAAACAACACTATGCGGAATTTCATCTTCAAATAGCAATTCGTATACTGCTAGTCTTAAAACCGTTCTTTCGATTTTCGGAAGTCTTTCCAATGACCAATGTTCAAGCTTGTCTTCAAGCGTCTTGTCAATTTCCTCTTTATGGTTGACAGTCCCCTTCACCAATCTTTCATAGAATGGATCTATTGGCGATTCTATAATATACGTAATTGCCTCATCTATTGACATTTCAGTACGGTCAAGCTGAAATAGTGTTTGAACCGCCTTTTCGCGTGCTTCTCTTCGCTTCATTCGTTTTTCTCCTCCACAACTGTGTCTCTCGGGCTTTATCATAGCATATTCACGATAAGAAAAGCATCATCCAATAATGGACGATGCTTCTATAATCATTCAGTGTCACTCAACGAATCGAATTCAATCCCTGTTATATGGACATTTACTTCTTTCGTTTCGAGAGAAGTCATATGGTAGACGGCGTGACGGACCTGCTTTTGGATTTCCGTTGCGACAGCAGGGATAGAAAACCCATACTGAACTACGCAATAAACATCTATGACGAGGCCTTCATCGACCCAATCCGTCTTAACGCCTTTACCGTGAAACACTTTACCAAACTTTTCAGCGACGCCAGTAGCAAAGTTGCCTTTTGTAGCGGCAACGCCTTCCACTTCGTTCGTCGCTATGCCGATAATCACTTCAAGAACTTCAGGCGCCAATTGGACACGACCCAAGACGGCGTTTTTAGACGAATCCATACCGACAAATGATGGATTTTCCTTTTCGGCCAATCTACTTCTCCTCCTTTTCCATAACGTTCTCGATTTCACACTTAGTGCATCACTTGATATTTCTCCAAAAACTTCGTATCAAATTCTCCGGACTTAAAAACTTCATGATCCATTAAACTTAAATGGAACGGCACTGTCGTATCGACTCCTTCGATAATAAATTCATCAAGCGCCCGTTTCATGCGCGCGACAGCTTCCTCTCTTGTATCAGCATGTACGATCAGTTTGGCAACCATGGAATCGTAAAACGGCGGGATGCTATAACCCGTATACATCGCTGAATCGACTCGAACGCCAAATCCGCCAGGAGGCATATACATCGTCACTTTTCCCGGAGATGGCATGAAGTTTTTCGCAGGATTTTCAGCATTTATACGGCATTCGATCGCCCAACCGTTGAACTGAATATCCTTTTGGCGATATGCCAATTTCTCCCCTGCGGCAACTTTCAACTGTTGTTTAATCAAATCGATGCCCGTAATCATTTCTGTAACAGGATGTTCGACTTGAATACGTGTATTCATTTCCATGAAGTAAAATTTTTCATTTATATGATCGAATATAAACTCTACTGTGCCCGCACCTCTGTAATTTACAGCTTCAGCGGCTTTTACAGCAGCTTCTCCCATTTCTTTGCGCAATTTTGGCGTCAATGCAGGAGAAGGGGCTTCTTCGACCAATTTTTGCATTCTCCGTTGGATGGAACAGTCGCGTTCTCCGAGATGAATCGTATTGCCGAATTTATCGGCCAATACTTGTACTTCCACATGGCGGAAAACTTCAATGTACTTTTCAAGATATACCCCAGGATTTCCGAATGCTGCTGCAGCTTCTTTTTGGGTAATTTTGATGCCCTTAATAAGCTCTTCTTCGTCACGCGCGACACGGATACCTTTTCCGCCTCCGCCAGCTGTCGCTTTAATTATGACTGGAAAACCAATTTCCTTCGCAACTTTCAAGCCTTCCACCTCATCCGCAACGATACCATCTGATCCCGGTACAATTGGAACGCCGGCTTGTTTCATCGTTTCTCTCGCAACATCTTTCGTGCCCATCTTCGAAATGGCATCAGCTGTCGGACCGATAAATTCAATATTTACTTCTTCACATAATTCTGCAAAGCTTTCATTTTCAGCTAAAAAGCCGTATCCAGGATGGATGCCATCACAGCCTGTCAACTTCGCGATACTAATAATGTTCGAGAAGTTCAAATAGCTGTCTTTTGAAAGTTTCGGACCAATGCAATATGCTTCGTCAGCGAGCTCCACATGCATCGCTTCACGGTCTGCTTCAGAATACACCGCAACCGTTTCAATTCCTTCTTCCTTACATGCACGGATAATGCGCACCGCAATTTCTCCGCGATTTGCAACTAATACTTTTTTCATCTTGTCACCCTCCTCAGTTTTGTTTCACGAGGAAGAGAGGTTGTCCATATTCAACCAATTGACCGTCTTCCACTAATACCTCGACGATTTCTCCAGAAACTTCTGCTTCAATTTCATTAAATAGCTTCATCGCCTCTACGATGCAAACTACTGAATCCGGTTTCACTGTATCTCCTTTTTGTACATACGGAGGTACATCCGGGGAAGAAGCCTTGTAGAATGTTCCGACCATCGGAGATGTAATTTTATGCAAGGAAGCATCCTCTTGGGCAGGCGCAGAATCCTGTACAGGTGCAGCTTCTTCCGCTTTCGCTGGAGCTTGAGCAGGTGTAGGCGCCTCTTGTTTCGGAGTTTCTGCTACAGGTGCTTGCACTTGTTCTTGGATAGGAGCTGCGGCTTGTTTAGCTGTTTCTACAACCGCAGCTTTGCTGTCCGCTTTCTCCAATTTAATTTTTGTTCCTTCTGACTCAAATGTAAATTTTTCAATAGAGGATTGATCGATTAGTTTAATTATTTCTCTAATTTCTTGGATTTTTAACATGAACGATTCTCCTGACTCAATATGATATAGTTCCCTCGCTTCTATTTTAGACGTTTTTCGCGCATTTTGAAATAGATAACAGGGAAAACAGCGTAAAAATCCCAATTCCACTTGCTAATAAAGAGAAAAAGACCCATTTTGGGCCTTTCATTACGTTTTTATTCCATAAATACAACTTGTACCTCGCGAGCATCTTCCCAGCTTGTCATTATATATTGTGTGATTTCATCTGCCATTTTGGCAGAATGGCCTTCATCAACCGATAATACAGTAACATCAACTTTTCCATTATCTTTACGGACGAACGCATCCGGATAGCCTAATTCTTTAATATGAAGCTCCATTAATGCCTCTGCAGATTCTCGCTTTATAAGCTCATCCATTTCTTCATACGCTGCCTTTTTTTCTTCCGCAGTTATATCAGGAGAAGAAATTTTATTTGTCAATTGATCTCTCATTTGGCTTCGTTCATTACGCGCTTCCATTCGCATTTCTTCGAATCTTACAGAATCTGCAAATACCGATGTCGTTTTACTTCCATCCGAAGAAGTTTCCTTTAAAATTGTCTCTTCCTTGTTTTTATCCCCAAAAATGGCCATCCCATCGAGTTGCATTGGTGCTTCCTTTCTCAAATAGAAGATCGAAATAACAGCTACGAGACTAAGTAATGTTAAAAACCAAACAGTTCGCTTATTCGCTTTCAAGTTGTTGCCCCCTGTTCTTCATTTTTTGGATTTGAATCCGATGTTCAGGCAATTGGAGTACTGCCGAAAGCATTCGTTTCAGTTCATTTTGTACTTTTGGATTTTCTACGCCTTCCGCAACGACTAACATGCCTTTCAACGAATTTTCCTTTTTGGCAGCCGATGAAGATGATGTAAAATAGTTTGATAGGCTTGCCCCTTCTGCTTGGTCATAGTGGAAGTAAATATGCACTTCCCCTATCCCTTCAATTTTCATTAATGCTTCTTCCAATGCCGCAGCTTCCCGGCTCTCCACTCCTTTTCCTTTCTCCCCCCCAATTGAACCAAGCGTCGTATTCATGAAAATGATGAAGAGCACGATAAAAGTGCCTAAGAGGAATAATTGAGTTTTTCGTTTTGGTTTTTGCATCATCATTTCATTCCTTCGAGCCGGATATGGTCCTTATCATCTATGATGCATAGTATGCTTGTTTAGAACAGGCTATGACCAAAAATCGATGCGATTGAATGAATGATCCAAATTCCCATCGTCAACTTAAAAATCGGCATCATATCCGTTTCCATCTCTTCTGGCAACAATAGCATGAGAACTACAGATAAGATTGCAATCATCAAAACACCTGTTAAAAATCCAACCAAGCGTTTTCCTCATTTCACTGTAGTGATCAATTTAATTAAAATAATGGAAAACAATGCCGTATAAATGAATGCGAACGCAACTAAAAATGATACGGCGCATAATGTAAATAGCGTTTTCCCGATATCATCAAGCACGCCAGTTACATCTTCATTTGCGAATGGTTCAATCAGTGCAGCCGTCCAGCGATATAGAAATCCAATCAGCAATGTTTTAAGTGTTGGCAGCAAAGCAACTGACCAGATCGTTACAATGAGCCACCCTCCGATAAAAACGCTCGCGCCTGATGAATAACGGCCGATTGCCCCCAAACTATCTGTTACAAAGGAGCCTATGAATGGAACGTTTTGACGGATTAATTCCTTTAAGGGTTCGCTTGTGACACCAGACAATGCCCAGGAGATTGTCCCTCCTGTCGTAATAAAAATGGAATAGGCCGCAACTATAGCAGAAACAACTCCTAATAGAGAGGACCTAAGTAAATCCGCCAATTTTGTAAAAGGCATTTCCGGCTGGAATCGCGATACGATGTCAAAAAGCAATGCGGCCGAGAGAAGCGGTATTAAAACGATATCCGAAAGTACGATTGCACCGTTTGCAAATAGCAGCATTGCAGGTTGGAAATTCAGCATATTGAAAGTTCCGCCCGCTGCTAAGATGCTTGCTGTCAATATTGGATAAATGGAAACAAATAATGCAGCAATCGATTGTGTAATGGAACGAATTTCCATCAATTGTTCAATTGCTGGCTGCAAGACGACTGTGAGTACGATCAGAAATAGAATGAGCCTCGTCCATTTGTTGAATGAAGGAACGAGAAAATCGATGATCAGCACCATCAGTGTGGCAATGACCACGATGAGGAAACTATGTAGAACTGTACTAATAATTGGTTCAATAAAGTCGAACATTGGATTCTCATCCGATCATTTAATAATTAGTTTTGAAAGTGCATCGATCATCTCCGACAGTTGCGGCAACCATAACGATAAAATAGCAATTTTAATTGCTAACCGTGCAACTGCAGCAATTGATCCATAACCCGCTTCTGCAATGTGGCCAGCGATCATTTCTGATAAATAGAATAGAAATACGCTGCCGATCAGTAGTTGTGGATACGGCTTTGGAAAAGGCGCAAATAGTTGCATGAAGGTTTTGCCGAAAGGAAGTACGATTGTTACAGTCATATAAGCGAGAAAGAAGAAAAAAACAGCAGCGTATAACATAGGATGCAAATTTTTCGACGCAAAGGAGATAAGCAGCAGCACAAGATAGATGACAATAAGATGAAAAAGTGTAAGCATCAGAACGCCAAAGATAGCCACTGAAAGAATTCCGTAATTTCCGTGAAGAAAATCCTTAAGAAGCGGAGCATCTCAGCGGCAATATAAATATAGGCAATAAAGAAAAGAAAAAACGAAAACTCCTTTTTCCCCGTCGATTCGAAAAACACATGTAGAAAACCAATTACTAACCCGATGCCAGCAATTCTCAATAGATCACTCAATTCCAATTCGGGTGCCTCCTCCATGTCACAATCTATGTATCTATCCGAAATAATATACAAACACAGGGCTTATTTATAATTGTTTATTTCGTAATGTAGAATCTACATGAGATATTGGTTTACTAAGCCCGGTTATTGTGAAAGCAGTATTGTAGTAATGCTAAAGAATGAACAAAAGCTACTGGTTTCAACCAATAGAAAAAAAGCACACTTTGCAATCCCTATTCGGGCTACAAAATGTGCTCATAAGCATGTTCATATTAAGCTCTTGATACGTATTCGCCTTCTTCAGTATTAATGATCAGTTTATCGCCTACATTAACAAAGAATGGCACTTGAACGACAAGCCCAGTTTCCATTTTAGCTGGTTTTGAACCGCCACTCGCAGTATCTCCTTTAATACCTGGCTCTGTTTCAGCAACTTCCAAGACGACTGTCGCAGGAAGCTCTACACCTAATACTTCGGACTTGAAAGAAATGATGTGTACTTCCATATTTTCTTTCAAATATTTTAATTCCTCTTCAATTTGAGTTGAAGGTAATTCGATTTGCTCGTATGTTTCATTGTCCATGAATACATGATCATCGCCATTAGCATACAAGTATTGCATGCGGCGGTTGTCGATTTGCGCTTTTTCGACTTTCTCGCCCGCACGGAACGTTTTTTCATTTACATTTCCCGTGCGAAGATTACGCAGTTTGGAACGGACGAACGCCGCTCCTTTCCCTGGTTTAACGTGTTGGAAATCAATGACACGCCAAATATCGCCTTCAAATTCAATCGTAAGACCTGTTTTAAAATCGTTTACTGAAATCATGCTGTTTCCTCCGTTTAATCCTTATAGGATAATTAATTCTTTTGGTGAATGGGTGAGTCTTGCGTTGCCATCTTCCGTAATTAGGATGTCGTCTTCGATACGGACACCGCCAATGCCGGGTAAGTAAATGCCTGGTTCAACCGTAACGGCCATATTCGGTTCCAATACAGTTTCTGAACGGAATGACAAAGCAGGTCCTTCATGAACTTCAAGACCGATCCCATGACCAGTTGAATGCCCAAACGCTTCACCGTAGCCCTTTGACTTAATATAGTCACGAGCAATTGCATCTGCCTCTATACCAGTCATACCCGGTTTGATCTGTTCTAAAGCCAATTGTTGGGCAGCTCTGGTCACTTCGTATATTTCTTTTAACTTTTCAGAAGGCTCACCTACTGCAACCGTTCGTGTAATATCCGAAATATAACCATTGTAAAGCGCTCCATAGTCGAGTGTCACAAGTTCGCCAGATTGGATTACTTTATCGGAGGCAACGCCATGCGGCAAAGCGCCCCGCTCTCCCGAAGCGACGATAATGTCAAAGGAAGATGAAGTCGCTCCCAATTTACGCATATACATTTCCAGTTCATTTGAAACTTCGAGCTCTGTCACACCCGGTTTAATAAACGTGCAAATATGTGTAAACGCATCATCTGCAATTTTCGCAGCGTGCTTTAACACTTCAATTTCTTCCGGTGTCTTAATGAGACGAATCTTTTCAATAATGCCAGCTACCGCTTTCAATTCTGCTGACACTTTTTCCTTGTACATTTCATACAAGCCGTAGGAAACATGATCTTTCTCAAAGCCAAGTGTGCTGATTTTCATGGCCTCCACTTGTTTGGCAACTTCCTCGATGATCGTCTTTTCATGTTGAACGATTTTGAAACCTTTCACTTGGTCTGCTGCCTGCTCAGTATAGCGAAAATCTGTAATGAAAACTGCATCATTTTCAGAAATGATTGCAACGCCGGAGCTACCTGTGAAACCTGTAATATATCGGCGATTATAAGGATTTGTCACTAATAATGCATCAAGCCCTAACTCTTTTAACGCTTCACGTAATTTTGTCAGTTTCATAGCTTTACCCCATTTCTTCTGAGAAGGAAAGCTTGGAGTGCAAGTTCATATCCACCAGTGCCGAAGCCGGACATTTGTCCAATGCAAACCGGCGCGATAACGGATGTTTGTCTGAACGGTTCACGACTATGTATATTTGAAATATGGACTTCGATAACGGGCACATCCACTGCAGCGACGGCGTCTCGCAATGCAATGCTGTAATGTGTAAACGCCCCCGGGTTGAAGATAATGCCATCGAACTTCTCATCGGCTGCTTCATGAATTTTATCAATCAATTCACCTTCGATATTTGATTGAAAAAACGCGAGATCAACAAGCCGTTCAGATGCGATGTCTATTAGATGCTGCTCAACATCCGCCAATGTTTCTACTCCATAGATTCCTACTTCCCTTTTTCCAAGCCGATTCAAATTTGGTCCATTCAGAACAAGCAATTTCACCACCACACCATTCCCCTCACCATTTTCTTTCCCATTTTATCATATAGTACCGTTGCCGCAACCTATTTCTGTTGATCTGCAGAAAGTTTCTTCATATAAACGGCTGTTCCGATTATAAAAAGACTGACGATCGCATTAATTGAAAAAAAGGGGATTGAAAATGCTTTAATTCCTTCTTTCAAAGTATGTGGCATTCCAATTGTCCAGTCAACCGCCGCTGTAATAATAAGGCTAATTGCAATTGCAGTCACCATTGGCGGTATTGCTGTAGTCCATTTTGAAATCGCATAAAAAACAAAACATACAACGAAGAGTACGAGAAATAATAATGCCCATTTTCCATACTCATTCATCCACCCTTTTCCAGTCCAAAATTTCAACCATCCAATAGGGGACCAATGTATAAAATTGAAAAAGTGCAAGAACTTTAAGGAGATTGTTGTGAAAATAGCTGCAAATAAAGCTGTTAAAAACATTGTTTTATTCAATATATATCCCTCCTGCTGAAAGTGTCGGGAAATTCATGTTTTTTTAAACCTAATGGGTGGAGGAATGCCTGTTTTTTTTGTACAATAGATGGATAAAGAAACGACAAGATCGTTTTGCAAGACTGCAATTTTTTGACAGGCGATCTTATAATAAAATATTTTTTATTAAACTAGCGAAGGTGTTGATTGATGGATGAGTAAAAAACAGCAGCCACCTGCTTATGGAGGGCAAGCGTTAATTGAAGGCGTCATGTTCGGCAGCCGTAATCATACTGTGACGGCCATTAGAAGAAAAGATGATTCCCTTGATTATTATTATGTACCTAAAGAACATAAACCTGTCACTTCCAAGTTAAAAAAAATACCTTTCGTACGAGGGGTTGTAGCATTAATTGAATCCGCTGGAATTGGCTCAAAGCATTTGACGTTCGCCAGCGAAAGATATGATATCATGCCAGGCGAGGAAGAAGAGCAAGTCTCTGAGGAACCTTCAAAACTTTCAATGATTATTGGCGTTGCAGCAGTTGGAGTGCTATCATTCCTATTCGGTAAGTTCGCTTTTACATTAGTGCCCGTCTTTTTAGCACAAGCATTGGAATTTATGGCACCTGGCAAAACAGCCCAAATTCTGTTGGAAAGCTTCTTCAAGTTACTCTTGTTGCTCTCCTACATTTCGTTAATATCTATGACACCGCTCATTAAACGTGTTTTTAAATATCATGGAGCAGAGCATAAAGTGATCAACGCTTATGAAAATGGCTTGCCCTTAACTGTCGAAAACGTTCAGGCGCAATCAAGATTACATTACCGTTGTGGAAGCAGTTTCCTCCTGTTTACTGTTATTGTAGGTATGTTCATTTATTTCTTAGTACCTGCTGACCCATTCTGGCTTCGAATTGTGAATCGTATCTTGCTCATCCCAGTTGTGATCGGTGTGTCTTTTGAAGTTCTTCAATTTACAAATAGCTTACGCAATATTCCGGTATTAAAGTATTTAGGCTATCCTGGATTATGGCTACAGTTATTGACGACAAAAGAGCCCGAAGACAAGCAAGTCGAAGTGGCAATCGCCTCCTTCAATAAACTGCTTGAAATTGAAGAGGTAGGTATTGAAAACGTTGAAATTTTGAAAGCTGCAGATAACGCAGCCACTCAAACAACTGTATCAGTGAATTAATAAGCCATGATGAAAACGCTCGGGTGAATACTTTTCCGAGCGTTTTCTTTTTCGAACGCTTGCCTTAGAACGTTCGACGATACGAAGCCGTACTTGCTTACGCAATGCATCAATAAATCTTTTATTATTTTAATCGCTTGCAGCAAGCTTATTTAAACTTGAAACAATTAAACTGCCAAATTTATGGATATCATCAATATAATTAAAAGTAGAAAGATCATTTGTATACAAACGATTGTACATTCTAACAGCGACTGCATTGTATTGCGGTATGACTAAACAAGAACATCCAGACGCCCCTAAAATTTGATAAGATCCTTTCGGAATATGAGCCCCCAACTCATTATATGGATAACGTACCTCACCGTCTTTAACCCACCAGAACGAACCGAATTTCGGTAGATCATTCGGCCAAGCAACCGGGCTTTGTATCGATGTCACACGATCAAAAACTTTTCCCGGAAGCACTTGCTTTCCGCGAACTTTTCCTTTATTTAGGTGCAAATTACCCCAAAATGCCAATTCCCTTGCATTTACATATAAATTTCTTTCATCCCCTCTATTTGAACCAATTCGTAATGTAGCGTGATGATCGGGCGAATGAATATCACATACTAATCGATTGTCTCCTTCTGTGACCCAACTAGTACTCGTCCAATTTAGTGGCTTGAATACTCTTTCGGTAAGCAATTCACTTACACTTTTGCCAGTAGCTTTGTATAAAATTTTTGCAATTATGTCTGGATTTTTCCCCTTCCCCTCGATATTTGTTCCTAACTCAAATAGTCGACGCACCTCTTTATTGGCAAATTTCAACCCCGAAGAACGGGACAATAAATGTCTTATTGTCGTCTCACCAAGAAGATCTTGATCATATTCAAGCAAATAATCGCATATTTTATCATCTAAACTTAAATATCCTTCTTGAGCGGCGATGGAGATCGCTAAACTGATATAAGTTACACGAACAGAATAAACATTAAATCGTGATAAACTATCAATTTTCCTCGCTTCATTCCCAAAATGATGATAGCCAGAATACCATTCATGAACAATTTTATCGTCTTTCATAATGAGTAGAGCAGCTCCAGAGGAAGACTTTTCTTGTTTTATTTTTTCTGTATATGAATTGAGTTCTTGAAAAATGTCACCTTTCCTAATTCCCATCATCCCATTTCTTCCCCTTCATAATTTCTTTTTATTCTTAATTTATCATAATAAAAAACGGTATCCAAACTAGAAATTACTTCAGTTTGGATACCGTTTGAGCAACCTTCAAGGTGCTGTATGTTTTATTCTTATAATCCGCATTTCAGTTGAGCATTACAATTTGTACAAGTATTGCACCCACCGATTTCTTTCACAGTACCCTGCCTACAAACGGGGCAAGTGTTGCCGACTTCAGATCCGATCGTTACGTTTGTTGAACGGAGATCTTGAATTGTATCAATTAAGACGACTTTCCGTTGTTCGATGAACTCTTCCGTCATCTCTGTTTCAGGCTCCATCGTATTCTCTTCAGCTTTCAGTGTAAGGACTTGGGAGTCACGGCTGCCGTCAACATAGACAGTTCCGCCTTTCGCTCCACCTTTATATAAACGCTCATAGACGCTTTCGACCTGTTTTACTGAATAGCCACGCGGAGCATTTACGGTTTTCGAAATGGAGCTGTCAATCCATCGCTGAATAATACATTGTACGTCTGCATGGGCTTCTGGAGATAAACTCATAGAAGAGACGAACCAATCCGGCAATTGATCTGGATCAGCTTGAGGATTACTTTCCAAGTACTCCTCTACAATACCGGCTTTCACTTCAATGAATTTACCAAGACGTCCGCTTCGATAATAGGTGAATGAAAAATACGGTTCAAGTCCAGTGCTGACTCCAACCATCGTACCAGTCGAGCCAGTCGGCGCCACTGTAAGTAGGTGAGAGTTGCGAATACCGTGTTCCAAAATGGCAGTGCGGATATCTTCAGGCATCCGCTTCATATAGCCAGTGTTAATGAATGCTTGTCTTAAAGCAGCGGTTTCCTCATCCGTTTTACCAATCAAGAATGGGAAGCTACCTTTTTCTTTTGCTAGTTCGATTGATTCCCGATAGGCAGTTGTTGCTATCGTTTCGAACACTTTATCAACGAGCTCATTGCCTTCTTTGGAGCCATATTCCTTCTCACAATAAATGAGTAAATCCGCAAGGCCCATGACGCCTAAACCGATCCGTCTTTCACCAAGTGCCTGTACTTTATTTTCCTCAAGGAAGTACGGTGTCGAATCGATAACATTGTCTTGCATTCTTACCCCTACGCGAACCGTTTCTTTCAGCTTTTCGTAATTGACCGTTTTCATCTCTTTGTTTGCGAACTCCGCAAGATTCACTGCCGCCAAGTTACATACTGAATAAGGCGCTAATGGCTGTTCGCCGCAAGGATTTGTTGCAACAACCTTTTGGCCATATGCTTTCGCATTCGTTTCATTGTTTGCATTGTCAATAAAGAAAATACCTGGTTCAGCTGAATAAGTAGCGCAAATATTAATAAGATCCCATAAAGCGCGCGCTTTTATTTTTCGGTAAACACGGACTTCATAGCCCATCTTTTCCCATTCACGAACATCTCCAACGTTATGCCACTCTTCGTTATAAAAAGCCATTTCTTCAGGTGTATACTTTTCAACTGCTGGAAAACGCAGTTCATAATCACCATCTTCTTCAACAGCTTTCATGAATTCATCCGTCAATGTTACGGAAATATTCGCACCTGTTAAGAATTCCGGATTATGGACAGAATACGTTCCGCCATCTCGCAATTTCATTTCCGCATCTCGCAAAATTGCTTCGTTGAAACCGCCCATGCCAGGGATTGATCTGTAATTCAAAATCCCTTGATACATCGCTTCTTCTTGCGCAGTAAGCGGCGTAAACTTAAGTTTTTCGTTGGCAAGTTTTTGGATAAGCTCTTCATCCGTATTTTCAAGAAGATAGCGAAGAATTCTCGGATTTTGCATTTTCGAGATGATAAATTCGCAAATATCAGGATGCCAATCAGCTAACATGATCATTTGTGCTCCGCGGCGGCTGCCCCCTTGTTCCACAAGGTGTGTCAGCTTAGCAATATCGTCAAGCCATGATACTGACCCCGATGACTTTCCATTTACACCACGCGCAAGTGTGTTCCGCGGTCTCAATGTTGAACCGTTCGTTCCGACACCGCCTCCGCGGCTCATAATTTCCATCACTTGTTTGCGGTGATCGGAAATGCCTTCACGAGAATCGGGAACGAATGGCATCA
This sequence comes from Sporosarcina sp. USHLN248, assembly GCF_037144575.1. NCBI lineage: Bacteria > Bacillati > Bacillota > Bacilli > Caryophanales > Caryophanaceae > Sporosarcina > Sporosarcina sp. USHLN248. Next base: position 2,409 of record NZ_JBBCZC010000011.1, on the reverse strand, counting down.
CATAGCAATTGAAGAACGTCACTTCAGTTTCCGAACCTGCGCCATAAAGGACACGACCTGCCGGAATGAAATTCAATTTTGCCAATTGCTCATAAAAACGCTCGAACGATTCTTGCCGTTTTTCTTCCGTCTTTTCAGCGGCAGCTAAACCAGTAGCATTCCGCTTTGCGATTTGCTCATAAAACACTTCTAACGGCTTCTCAATGACGTCTAATGATCTTCTGACAACACCCTTTTCTTGCTCTTCCGGATCATCGATTGAAGAACGGTATGCTTCTTCAATCCAAATGTCCGCTTTGCCACTCGCTTTATCGATTGCTTTAACGTATCCTAATCCCCTCGCTGGAAATTTCGGATCTTCTTTTACGGTTAAGACGACAAAATCGCCTACTTTTAGCGTCTTCTTTTCAGTGTCCTTAAATGAATATCGATCAATCATCACGAGACGGGACACTCCGCTATGTGTAATCTTCATGTTATCTGTGATGGGATGCACTTGCGGAAACTCCTTTATATCCGCATTCAATTGCTGCTTGTCCAATGATGGTGTTTGCTCGTTTGAAACAATAACCATTCTCGCATCCTCCTTATTTATTTCAAGATAAATTCTTACCAAACACAACATGTTGTATTATGTACATTACCTAATCTACTACATATTGAAACTTCATTCAACTGTATCCGTTTTTACAGATTTTGACGAATGCCGCGATTATCCGATTTCGCATGAAAAAATAGATCGAAAGTGCTAACCTTTATTTTTTAAATGTCCAGTCTTTATTTGCATATTTACTTTCTTCAATTTCTTTAACAATTGCCTCTTGCTCTGCTGTCAATTCCATTGGAGAAAGCTCGATCTCCAACGCCTGTTCGAAACCTTTCGAGAATGCCGAAATACACTCTTCTATCGAAACTTCACGCTCAACAAGTCGATCGATTGCTACAGCTTTTTGGGGCAAGTTCATTCTCATTCGTTCTCGGGCTTCTGCAGAATCAAACTTGAATAAAGATATCAATTTGTCTTCATCCAAGCTTAATAAAATAGCGCCGTGCTGCAAGATGACACCTTTTTGACGTGTCTGTGCACTGCCAGCTACTTTTTTCCCTTCAACGACAAGTTCATACCAGCTTGGTGCATCAAAACAAACAGCACTTTTAGGTTTTTTTAATCGATCAGCTTGCTCTTTGGAAGCCGGCACTGAAAATTCTGCTTGTAGCCCTAAGTTTTGAAAGCCTTTCAGCAGTCCCCCTGAAATGACTCGGTAGGCTTCTGTCACCGTTTCCGGCATATCAGGATATGCTTCGGAGACTATGACACTATAAGTCAGTTCATCCTCGTGCAACACTCCTCTTCCTCCCGTTGGTCGCCGCACGAATCCTAAACCATGTTCTTTCACGGATGACATATCAATCTCTTTGTCAACACTTTGGAAATAACCGATCGATAGCGTAGCTGGCTCCCATTCATAAAATCTTAGAACAGGGCCTATTTCACCTTTACTATGCCAATCCAATAGCGCTTCATCAAGCGCCATATTGTATGAAGGCGAACGTTTTCCCGAATTAATAAAGTGCCAAATCCTTTTCGTCATTACGATTCCCCCTTCCATAACAGCCGATAAAGAATAACATAGTTTTCATAGTACCATAATTCCAAACGCGCAATAAGTATTGACTTTTTCTCTTTCATTCTGATTGCCTACTTATCAGTATCAAAAAGAAACCCTGCTCTTTTCCTAACATGTGAAACCTACTTATCAGTTACGAGCAATCAGTATTTTGCATGAAAACACACATCATTCTCATTGAAGAACGTTCTTCCATTCTTTATAATGAATAAGAAGATGGAAAGGGGAAAGTCGTTGTGAATCCGAATTTGATTATCTTAGGCGTCGCACTCATCGCATTGATTTTGTACTTCGTCATTACGATGCTGCGCGTCCGTAAAGCAGTAACAAATTTAACGCAAGAACAGTTTATTGAAGGGTATCGTAAGGCGCAGCTCATTGACGTTCGAGAACCGAAAGAATTTGAATCTGGCCATATTTTAGGCGCAAGAAATATTCCTTATTCGCAATTCCGCCAACGTTACAAAGAGATCCGACCTGATAAACCTGTATACTTGTATGACCAAAATGGCGGTAAAAGTTCGCGTGCAGCTCTATACTTAAAGAAACGCAATTATTCACAGCTATTCCAGTTGCAAGGCGGCTTCCGTACATGGACAGGCAAAGTAAAAAGCAAATGAAAAAAAGGCCTCTATAAAATTGAGGACACTGAAAAACAAGGCACTCTACTAAAAAGAGGCTGTCCAATAAGTCCCTAAAATAGAACAGGTGGCGAAAAACGAATCGTTTTTCGCCACCTGTTCTTGTATTTTTCTCATTCAATACTGAAAGTAGCTCGCGG
>NZ_JBBCZC010000010.1:0-89833 GCF_037144575.1 Sporosarcina sp. USHLN248 | reverse complement strand
AAAGCGTGCGCCTGGAACGGAAAGCGACGGTTGTCAGGGGTTCCCCATTTATTCTCCAACCAGAAAGGGACTATCACAGAAAATCAGTTTTCACTGACTTTCTGGACAGCCTCTTTTTATTCATTTCCTTTGATATTTTTCTTTATTTGCTCTGGGTCAGTGTCACTATACATTGCAGTTCCTCTACCGCCAGTTCGAGCAATTAACTCTTTCACTTCATAATACGACAAGCCGGATTGAGCGTTCTGCCTTTTCACTTTTTCAATATCAGTTCCAGCTTCAGTGAATTTTTTTGAATCTTTCATTTACAAACTCCTCCTCTCATCGGTAAGATGTCTATAATAGATTTACTTATACGATGTTTTTGAACTTTGGCAGTAGGGAAAAGTATAGATGGAGGTGTGTAAAATTGGAAAAGATTATATATATAGTTCGACATTGCTCAGCGGAAGGGCAGTCGCCTCATGCGGATTTGACTGCTGAAGGGGTTATGCAGGCAGAGAAATTGGCAAGTTTTTTTGAAGATATGGAGGTGGATCGGATCATTACAAGCCCATTTGTCAGGGCACGTATGACTGCCGAACCGATTGCCGAAAAGAAAGGGATTCATTATGAAGAGGATAGCCGCCTCGCCGAACGTACATTAAGTTCCCGGGAATTTGAAGATTGGCTGTTGAAATTAGAAGATACGTTTTTGGATTTCGAGCTGAAGTATGAAGGTGGTGAATCATCGCAAGAGGCAACGGATAGGGTTTGTAATGTTGTTGACGAATTGCCGGATGGTTCAAAAGTGGCTATCATTACACACGGTAACTTAATGACGCTGTTGCTCAGATGCTATGATGAGACAATTGGGTTTTCTGAGTGGCAATCACTGACGAATCCAGATGTCTACCGTGTGTACATAACAGATTCCGGCTCAACAGTAGAGCGCATTTGGAAAGAAGAAGGAACACCGTCTGTAATGTAAGATGGTGTTTTTATTGTTTCACAAGCTTTTGCAGCAAAGATAATAGTTTAAATGATGCTTCAGGCAGGTTTTCTATAAAAATTGTTGAATGGATAGGAAAGGTGAGTATGGGGAGGCGTATATATGGAGTACTACGTGGAAAAAGTGGAAGATCTATATTCTTTGGATTTAGAAAGGCTCGTCCAAGAAGGTGAAAAGGAGGGCTATCGTTTTGTCGCCCGACTTGTGAATGAAATCAAAGATGAGTCCAACTTATTTAACCGACCTGGGGAAGGGTTATTTTGTGTGAAGAATGATGCAGGTTCGATCATTGCTATCGGGGGCATCAATCAATCCCCGTTTGACACGACAAGCGGCGTAGGACGGCTTCGTAGGTTTTATGTCGCGGAAGATGCTCGAAGGGAAGGTGTAGGCACATTATTGCTTCAATCGATCGTTGAACATGCAAAAAAGCATTTTACAGAAATCACAGTAAGAACGGATTCTTCAAAAGCGGATGCATTCTATCGGGCTTGCGGTTTCACTTTCAATGACTCGGCTTCTGAAACGACTCATTTCTTGATATTGCAATGAAGGGAAAGAACGATGGAGAAGATAGTGAAAGAAATTAACCATTGGATTAGCCAATCGGATCAAAGGATCATCATTGGAATTTCGGGTCATGGAGCTGCTGGAAAAACAACATTTGCCAAGGAGTTGATTAAGCAACTGAGTGATGTGAACTATATGAACACAGATCCATATATCGTTAGTTCAGAAGTTCGGAGGAACACAATGATCAATTATACTTATTATAGTAAAAATTACCGCTATAAAATGACTGCTTGCCATCCCTCCGCACATCATTTGCCTTCTTTAGAAAGAGATGTCCGTATGGTTAGAAACGGTTTGGACCTCTTTTCGATCGACACACATTATGCAGAAAGTGTTTTACTTTCTTCGAACAGTAGGGTGACCATTATAGAAGGAATGAGCGTTGCTTTTATTGATCCTAATTTATTTGATCTGAAGCTATATTTTTATACAGACGAAGAAACAGAATTTCTCAGAAGATCAGCCCGTGATGTGAAGGAAAGAGGACTTGACATCAATTATTTGAAAGCATCCCATGAACAACGACGAATTCAATATGAGGTTTTCATGCATCCATTCAGCCATAGTTTTGATGTTATTGTGAAAACTTCTCAAGGTGAGCAAATAGTAGAAAAGAATGCTTTAAAGTTGGGGGAAATGTAAAGATGGAACAATTGGATAGTGGATTTAGCCTAATGAAAGCTCCAACAAGAGACTTTGCTATACATTATACGACTTATCGGGAGAATGTTTTTTTTAGACAAACTTGGGAACGGCGAATAGCAATATTTGAAGACGGTATCCCTTGCTATTGGCTAATTCATGAAGGAAAACGTATTGGTGGTGTCTGTGTTGAACCAAATTTGCTTTGGGCTTTATATTTGGAACCCCCATTTACGGATATGCATCGTGTAGTGGGCGTGTTGAAAAGATATTTAATGAAAGTATCTAATAAAGACGAACCGATTGAAGTGATAGGAATATTGCCGTATCAGGAAGAGTATTTTTTGCGATTAGGTTTCAAACCTGTTGAAAAAAGACGTATTATGATTCGGCCTACTGAAAGGTTGCAGCTATGTGAGTTAGAGGGGATTGTAATTGAACCTGTTAAAGTGGATCATTTAGAGGAAATAGCTTTGCTTTCCTTCAATGCCTATTCTGGAGTGGATTGTATTGGGATGCCGGTCATGAACACAATTGAACAACAGAGGGCGGATTTGGAGTTTTACTTTGAACACACCAACGATGAATTATTACGTAAATCCTCAAGCGTGGTCTTTGATAAAGGGAAAGGAAAAATGGTAGGTGTTTGTTTGGTTTCAATGTGGGAGGACCTTCCTTTAATAGCAAACGTTGCAGTGGACCCTGACTATCGGGGCAATGGGATAGCAAATAATTTATTGAAGAAGTCGCTTACAATGTTAAAAGAACAGCATGAAGTTGTTCGCTTATTTGTAACCGTTGGAAATGCTGCTGAGTCACTCTATTATGATTTAGGTTTTTTACCGGGCTTGGAACAAATTACATTTGTTTTGCCAGTGAGACAGTAGATATAGGAAACTGCGTCAAACTGAAATAGCAGAATCTTCTTGATGATTGTGCCGAATTATGATAAAATAATCGGACTATATGAGGAAAGGAATGACGGGTGGACGATGGATAAGTGATCTATGTTTTCCGAGATAAGAATATTTTTATTCGAACGGAACACAGGATTGGTCTGTCCATTTTTACGTCATTTCCTCAGCTGAACGGATGCCATACCCTTTTTAGGGGGGACTTATAAGCAGATATACCCCTGATGAAGACCTTCCAGGGGTAGGTTTAAACGTCTGTTAATTCGTCCACGTTGTTATCGATTTTCAATATAGCTTATTTGAGCATGCTTGAAAATCCATAACACAATTACAAATAGCGTAATTGGTTTGAGGGAATTGAAAGTGGAGTAAGTAGATAGACCGATCCTTCCGTAAATGACGGAGGGTTTTTTTATGCCCTTCTTTAGGAGGCGTTGTTATGCTATTAGGAAAGTTTCGGGAGTTAAGCTATTCAATTGGTGAAACCGTCATTTTAGATCGGTTGACTGCAGATTTGCCAGTAGGAGCGACGATTGCAATTGTCGGGGCGAATGGCGCTGGAAAATCTACGTTTTTGTCGCTTTTGGCGGGGGAATTAACGCCAACATCCGGTTCAATCGATTGGATCGGTAAGCGGCCAAACATTACTTATTTTAAACAAGAGCAGGCGGTAGAAGGGGATGCCAACTTATCATCAAAAGATACCCTCCTGTTTCACTCGAAATGGAAAGTGCCAAAGCATGTCGATTACTCGTATGCGAGTGGTGGAGAGCGGATGAAAATGAGGTTATCCGCCGCCCTATCTTATAGTAGCCAAGTTGTTTTATTGGATGAACCGACGAATCATTTGGATCAGGAAAGTTTAGATGAGCTGATCCGAGTGTTGAATGAAGGAAAAGCGACTTATTTGATCGTATCCCATGATCGACATTTTATCGATCGTACTGCGGATTTCGTATTTGAAATTGAGCATGGCAAACTGACCGTATATGAAGGAAATTATACAGCTTACCGCCAGAAGAAAGAGTTTGATCGGGACATCCAGCTTCATCAGTACGAACAGCAGCAGAGAAAGATTGCAAAAGTGGAAGCGCAAATCGATGAGCTTTCGCAATGGTCAGCAAAAGCGCATAATGAATCGCGAAGGAAAGGAGAAGGCCAGCTAGGCGGAAAAGAATATTTTCGGATGAAAGCAAAGAAAAAAGATGTGCAAATCCGCTCGAAACGAACGCGATTGGAGGCGGAGCTTGAAAAGAGCCGTATCGAGAAGCCGGAAGAGGAAATAACCGTTTCTTTTTCTTTGAAGGAGAATCGGAAAAAAGGAAACCGTGTACTGGAATTGAAACAACTTAAGAAAACATATGGAAAAAAAGAAATCTTTCATAACGTGTCCTTTACAGTCCAAACTGGTGAGCGGATAGCTCTTATTGGTCCGAATGGGTCCGGGAAATCGACGTTGTTTAAAATGATGATGGGAGAGGAATCATTTGATGGTTATCTTTGGCTATCGGAAGGAATGAAGGTCGGTTATATGAGCCAGGCTGCATTGGATTTGCCGGAAGATGTGACGTTAGCAGAATATTTTCGAACAAATACGTATGAGGAGCAAGGGTTGATTCGTACTCAGTTGACAAATTTAGGCTTTACCGAAGCGCACTGGCATTTGCCGATCGGAGAGCTTAGCCATGGAGAGCGGGTTAAGGTGAAGCTTATGCAGTTCATTGCTGAGGAAACGGACGTATTGCTGCTGGACGAACCGACGAACCATTTGGATTTGCCGTCGCGTGAACAGCTGGAAAAGACGTTGGCGACATTTGAAGGTACTATATTGTTTGCTTCGCATGATCGATATTTCGCTGAACGATTAGCCGATCAATTACTTTTGTTTGAAAATAACACTGTCCGAAAGCTGCCGCTCACCTATCGTGAATGGGTAGAGCGTAAAAGTGCTCCACAAAGGCAAGAGCAACGTGTTGAAGAACGTTTGCGGCTTGAAACGGAGCTGCAGGCGGTGTTAGGGAAACTAAGTCTTTTAAAACCCGGCGATCCTTCCTATGCAAAGTTGGATGCTCAGTTTCATGAGTTAAACAAGAAAATAAAAGAGCTAACATGATGAATCTCGCCCTTAGGCAAGTAGTTGCCTAAGGGTGTTTTTGCGTCTGCAAAACGAGGAAGGTTTAACTTATAGGACGTTTAGGAGACAGATATATGATTCAAACTTATAAAAGGAGGCGGAGGCAATGCTATTTGAAATAAAAGAAGTGAAGCATGAGCAAGAATTGCTTTCATTTTTATGGAATGATGTTGGAGGTTTTTACAATGTGTATAAGGATGGACAGCATTTGTACGAAGGGACAGTGCCAGAATTCCAAGACGATCAATTCATTCGCGGGAAATTTCATGAATATATGATTGAAAGGGTCGTGCGCAATGAAGTGATTGACGTCATTGTCATGCAGACGTCAGCTTTTCATTACGAAAAGAATTCCGATCATCCTTTACAGTCACTCGTTTTGACGACTATTGTAGCGAAAACTCAAATTGCTTTATCTTGGGAGCATATATATGGAATACATGAGTATGAAATTTATAGGGACGGAAAGCTGAAAGGTCGGGTGAAGACGAATCGTTTTATAGATCGTGACATTAAGAACGATTCAACTTACGTTTACACCATTCGATGTACGAGGACCATTCGAGATTCAAAAGAGAAGTTGAATGTAACAAAAACTCTTCTGTCTTCAATGTTTGATAGGTTAAATCCGGTGCGACAGCAATCTTCGGGGCGTGAGACATTTACAAATATCAAGTGGATTGGAAGGCTTGATCATTTGCTGCTGCCTATGAATGAACGTTTGTCACGCAAAAAAATCGAGCGATGGAAGTTTCGCTATACGACATTTCTTGCTGATCAATGGGTGAAAAACCCGAATCCATTGTCGTTGAATCATTTTTTTAAGGGTGACCATCGAAGTTTTGATCCGAATGGTGAAACGTTTCGGACAAGAGTTGATGTTGAGTTGGCTTATGATTTGGCAAGAGATCCCCTAGTATTCTCTAAAAAAATTGGCCCTTCAATGGCTTATAGTCGTCGTAAGATATTTAGAAAGCAGGCAACTGCATCATTGGAAGGCATACAATTGAAAAGGATTGATCGACAAAGGGGAGAATCGGGTTTTTTGTTGACTCATGCTGTAGGAAATCCGCTTACTACTGCACCTGACATGGATTATAAAGTAAATGCGACTTTTCATCGTAACGGGATGTTTGATTTATATGGACGTTTCGATCCCGCTCCTCACCATGAATTATATATTGCGAGAGGCGAGGAGGAGTGGCAGCCCGTGATGCAAGTAAGAAGTAGAGGGATTGCTTTTTTATCCAATGTTATCGCCTGTCATTACTGGCGCTGCTCTAATTTTGAGTAATGTTGTTAAACTACTCTTTTGACATAGCTAAAGAACGATGATAGAATTATCTCGAATTCAAGGTAATTGAATTATGAAGAATAAAGTGGAAAATGGTTATTGATTGCAGTATTCAACTAATAGGACACGATCCCTAAAGGGAAATGGCATCGAATCGGTGTCATCTTTTGTAGAAGGGGGAAGTGAAAGGAAAGGGAGAGTGGTTATGAAGCATATTTACAAAAAGGCTAGTGGGCAGTCGAATCGTACATTGCTATTGCTACACGGTACAGGAGGCACCGAGCAGGATCTATTGGGACTTGGTGAATTAATCGACCCGGATGCGGGCATATTAAGCGTTAGAGGGAATGTATTAGAAAACGGCATGCCACGCTTTTTCCGACGCTTGGCAGAAGGTATTTTCGATGAGGAAGATCTGATCTACCGAACGAAAGAATTGCACGCGTTTTTGGATGAGGCAGCGGGGCAATATGGCTTTGACCGTTCGTCAATCGTTGCGATCGGGTATTCAAATGGAGCCAATATTGCAGCAAGTTTACTGTTCCATTATGTAGACTCATTGGCAGGTGCTATTTTGCATCATCCGATGGTGCCGAGACGCGGAATCGATTTACCGGACTTATCGACCGTTCCGGTATTTATTACTGCGGGTAAAAATGATCCGATTTGCCCGGTGAGCGAAACGGAAGAATTGCAGGAACTGCTTGTATCGTCTGGTGCGAATGCAGATGTCCATTGGGAATTGAATGGTCATTCGCTGTCGCGGACGGAAGTGGAAGCAGCGAAAGATTGGTACGAAGGAAATCTTAAATCATAAGGAGATTTGTAAAATGACAAAAACAGCAATCGTTTATTACAGCTCGGGCGGTACAAATTATCAACTATCACAATGGGCTGCGGAAGCGGCGAAGGAAGCGGGTTCTGAAGTGCGCGTTTTAAAAGCGCCTGAAACGGCTCCGCAAGCAGCAATTGATTCGAATCCTGCATGGAAAGCGCATGTAGAAGCGACGAAAGATGTGCCTGAAGTAAAACCAGAAGATCTTGAGTGGGCAGATGCAATCATTTTCAGTGTACCAACACGTTTCGGAAATATGCCTGGCCAAATGAAAAACTTCCTTGATACAACAGGCGGACTTTGGGCGCAAGGAAAGCTTGCCAATAAAGCGGTAAGTGCTATGTCATCCGCACAAAACCCGCACGGCGGCCAAGAAGCGACGATCCTTTCATTGTATACGACGATGTACCATTGGGGCGCAGTTGTTGCAGCGCCTGGCTATACAGACGCTGCATTATTCGGAGCGGGCGGCAACCCATATGGTACAAGTGTAACGGTTGGGCAAGACGGAAAAATGATTGAAGATGTCGAGGCTGCAGTGAAGCATCAGGCGAAGCGTACTGTAAAAGTGGCAGAAGCGTTGAAGCATTTGGAAGCTTAAAATAAAAAAAGAGTAGAAACCGGCGATTTTTGCCGGTTTTTTGATGTTTTAAGCTGAATTAGAAGTCGATCGTACTTTTTTTCTAAAGATTATTTGCGTATTATCTTGTGTTTAAACGTTTACATGAAAGTTTATGAGTGTAAACGCAATAAGCAATTATGTGTATCTGAGGTGCTTTATGTTATTATTTCGCCGGCCGTGGCCAAATGAAATAGGAGATGGAGATGATAAAGTCGATGCCAAGAATAAGCGTCCAAAGCTTTAACATGTCGGATAAGGCTTCTGTTTTTGATGGGTCATTGATTAAATAAATCATGACGACTAAAAAAGCGCCACCAATTATGAAGGCTAAAACATGTTGAAAAGAGCCCTTTAACGAATGGCGGGCGTGATCCCATCCTGTTCGTTTAACAGGTTTTGGCCCTGCTTTTTTGATGTAATAAAGAAAGCGCTCGTCTGCCCAGCGTATCATACTCTTCCCAAAAGCAATCGAAACACCTAAGTAAATCGCTGCAAGTGCATGAACTTGCGTAGCGATTGCTCCGTTATATAAATCGGCTGCCGTCACAACTAACAATAGCAAGTCAATCACTGGTGTAAGGGCAAGGAAGAATAGGCCAAGCCGCTTTCTATTAAATATATATCTTGTTATAAGGCCGGCAATGATGACGACCCAAAAACCAATTTCACAGGCAATGATCGTCCAAGCGACTAAATTCATAAATTCACCTCAATAATTTTCAATGTTTCTTAGAATTTTAACACAATGAACCTCTTAATAGAAATAGCGTCCCATTTCAAAAAGGGGGCATGATCGATGAAGAAAGCTATTATCTCTATAGTTTGTATAGTCGCCCTCGTGTTGATTGCGTATCATTCATTCCGAAAAGAGATATGGGAAATAAACCGAATCGAGTTGAAAGAGGCCGTTCTCGAAGCACAAACAGGCCAAGTCGAACTCTCCAAAATTACACCGTTCGAATGGGATCGCATGTATTCTTTCGCACCCTATGCACCGAAAGATGAAATCTATGCAATAGTTGGCTACGAATGGGACCCTGACATTAGTGAAACGGTAAGTGAAGGCATGAACCAGATTGTATTCATGAAAGACGATGAAGTTGTTTGTTATGTATACGGCTATCCGGAGAACAATGGATTTGGTTTTTATATTGAACAAAATGATGGTCTTTCTGAATATGCAACAGTACTGTATAAAAAAGATCAACCTGTTTTTGAATTGATGGAGATGGATGGGGTTGTATATTTGATTCGTAAGTAGAGGTAGATAGTAGAGTGCAAGAAATGTGATCTATTAATAGCAGGTAAGAGCATGTTTAATCGATATAGAAGCGGCACCTCGTTTTTGAAAATAGAGCATGCCGCTTCAGATTTACCCATGAACAAATGGTATATCGGTATATGAAATCACAAGTATTGTTAGCAGAGCCGGAAATTCAAGAAATGAATACTAAAATGGATGATGTAGATATTTCTAAAGAAGAAATTATGAACATTAACAATAAAATTGAGGAGCATGGCTTCTTGCAAGAAAGCATTGAAATCTTAAGTATTTATTAGGAAAGTCACAGTTTAAAACATATGGGCGATTGAAACTGAAAAGCTACTGGAAGAGCGTGAGATTATATTGTCTGAACAGCAAATTCGATTGCGATTAGAAGTTTTACAGGAGTTAGGGCTTGTAAACGCACGGCAAGGCAGGGGCGGCACGACAATTACAAATCTTGGAGAAAAGTATTTGCAGTCGAAGGAGTTCGTGAATTAAGCTCGAATAGTAAATAGATGATATGCATCCAAAAGAGTAGGAGGTATTAAGTTGGTTAAGACTCCACAATATAAAAGAATACTATTACTTTGTTCACTTCTTTTAGTATCGTTTGTGGTCCTTAACACAATGATTCCTCAAAAAAGTAGATCATTTGATTTAGCGGAGCTTCCTGATGACTCTATGGTTATAGAAGGTTATGTAGTTTCAAAAAGAAATCATTCTATTTGGTTGGCGGAAGAGCCTATTAGTAATGTAGGAATCGTTTCAGGATATGTAAAAGGTTATGATAATCGTAGTATTAAAGTTTCGAAAAGTAAGGATTTCGAGAAAGGAATTAATTTTAGACAGCTTCAGTTAAACCAAAAAGTACGTGTTTATTGTGATTATATTAGAGAGTCCAATCCACCTAAAACCGTAGCTTTCCATATTGAGGTAATCAATAATAATGATTAGCTATAGAAATGACGGGACTGCGGACGGCACTCACTTAGACTGTTTTTCACGTGGTGAGCTCAAGCAAAGGTAGGCGGCAAAAATCTATATTATGACTACTGGCTTTAAAAAAGACCGTAGACAAAGGAAATGATGCTTTGTCTACAGTCTGAAAAATAGTTTTATTCTCTCATAATCCTTTCGGCAACCATATGGAAAATGTTGTTCCCTCATCTATTACACTATCAACAGTTATAGTGCCGCCGTGAAGGGTGACGAGTTGTTTGACGATCGACAAGCCAAGCCCGAATTCACCATATGGGTTTGTCGTACGGGAATCAATTGCTTTGTAGAAGCGGCCCCAAATCTTTTCAATGATATCGGGATCCATGCCGATTCCTGTATCCTCAATTTCTATAATTGTACCATTATCCGTTTGGTTCCCCGTCAACCGAATGAAACCATTTTCTGTAAATTGAATGCTGTTTTTCGTAATGTTGATCAATATTTGTGTAAGCCTGTCGTAATCGGCGTAAACCATTGTATTTTCTTGTACGTCAACGATCACTTGGTTGCCGTGATCGGCAGCGGCGTCATGCAATTGGTCTTGTATGATTTCCATTAATTCGCGAAGCTGAATGTCTTGTTTGACGAGTGTTATTTGGTTGGAGCGGATTTTTTCATAATCAAGATTTTCATTGACGAGGCGAATCAGGCGCATTGTCTCGTTGCTTGCCAACTGCAATCCACGCTCTTTTTCCGATTCTGATATCATGTCGTTGCGCAAGCCTTCTATAATGCCTCGAATCGTTGTGAGCGGCGTCCTCAATTCATGGGAAACGTCTGCCATAAATTGACGGCGTCTGTTTTCGAGACTTTCAATTTCCTCGGCAGATGCTTCCAATTTTTCAACCATGCTATTGAAGTCGTTCGCTAACTCTCCAATTTCATCGAAATTTGCAGCTTTTATTCGAACGGAATAATCGCCTTTTGCGACATTTGCGGTCGCCGCCCGAAGACGCTTAAGCCGCCTGCCGTGGAGTGTCGATAATATGCCGCTTATAAGCAATGCGATTGATACAGCAATTATCGTCGTGTAAATAAGGAATTGATTCAGCTGAGAAATAGCTTCCCGTGATCCTTTAATAGGGGATGTTAGCAAAACACCGCCGACAAATTGGTTGTAATGAAAATAAGGGAGGAGGACGTATGTCACAGCTTGCCCGAACCGTTTGTACTCTTGCTTGACGTAAATCGCTTTGCCGCTTTGCAACTCCGCCCATTCCTCTGCATTTAGTTCAATGAGGGGAGTTTTTAAGCCAGTTGAATAAATAATCGCTGATTTTTCATCGAACAAACTATACTGAATATCGCGGCCTTCTAATACATGGCCGTATGATTTCAATAAAGTTCGCGAACTGCCTTGTTCTTGGTCAATATCGCGTAATAGTGCTTTTCCGTAATTAGCCAATTCCTCGGTTTTATTATTATAGACAAATTGTTCGATGAAATGGGAAAACATCAAACTGAGTATGAGAAATGCAATGACGATGACGCTAATATGGCTGAATAATTGTTGATAAAAATATTTGACCCTCATTGCTTATCACCGGATGTATCGTCGAAGCGGTAGCCGATGCCCCAAACTGTATGGAAAAATGACTGTTCCTCAGTGGATACCTTTGTACGCAGTCGCTTAATATGGACGTCGACAGTCCGGTCATCACCATAAAAATCGTAACCCCATACCCGGTCCAATAATTGCTCGCGAGAAAAAACTTGCTTCGGATGCTGAACGAAAAACAGAAGCAAATCAAATTCTTTTGGCGTCAAATTTGTCACGAATTGACCATTTAACTGTACTTCACGCGTCGACCGATTAATGGTAAAATGTTCGGTTTTTAGTACATCAGCATCGATTTTACCTTCTTTATGAGACGCATAGCGGCGTGTCACTGCTTTTATGCGAGCCATCAGCGTCAACGGACTGAACGGTTTTGTTACGTAATCGTCTGCACCCATTTCGAGTCCTAACACTTGATCGGATTCGCTATCTTTTGCGGTGAGCATAATAATTGGAACGTCTATCTTATCTTGGCGAAGCTTCCGGCAAATATTGACGCCGTCCATTCCTGGAAGCATCCAGTCTATAATGACACAATCGAATGGCTCTGTCCGTGCACGTTCATACCCCTTTAAGCCATCCATTTCAAAATGCCCTTCGATTTTCTCCTTGTCAAAGAATAGCTCAATCATAGAAGAGACGCTTTCATTATCTTCAATTACAAGAATTCTCACGGGCTAACCCCCTTTGCGAGTTATGATTGTGAATAAAATTATACAGAAGTTTATAGGATGGTGGAACTGAGGCGGTTAGTATTTTCAAGACACCTGCTTACTGGCGCAGTCTCCAAAAATACTAGCGCTCATGAAAGTAAAAGGCATCCTAAAAAAGTCTGCAACTTCAATTGCTGCAGACTTTTTCGCTATTATTCTATGTTGCTTGTCAATGTCAATTCAACGGTCCTTTTTTTGTTGTTTGTATAAACTGTAAGTTTTGCTTTGTCGCCTATGGATAGTTCTGTGTAAAGGATTTTGCGCAATTCAACGCTATTTTTGATTTTTTTGCCGTTGATGGCGGTAATGACATCATACTCTTTCAAGCCCGCCTTAGCGGCTGTGGAAGCAGGGTCTACACTTGCTACCAAAACTCCGCCCTCCACTTCTTCAGGCAGCCCTTCAACATACATATATGGTACTTCCGCCAAATCTGCCAAGCCGACACCAATATATGGTCTTTCAATTTCCCCTTTTTCTGTCATTTGTTGTATTAAAGGCAATACTTCATTGCTCGGAATTGCGAAACCGAGACCTTCTACTCCGCTTTCGGCAATTTTCAAGCTGTTTATGCCAATTACTTTACCTTCCATATTAAGCAATGCACCACCGCTATTACCGGGGTTGATGGCTGCATCTGTTTGGATGACGTCCATTTTCCAATTGCCCGCTGATGTTTTCACATCGATGGAACGTGATGGAGCACTGATAATGCCTTGTGTAACTGTACCTGAGAAATCGAGGCTTAACGGATTACCGATTGCTACGACTGGATCGCCTGCTCGCAATTGATCCGAATCGCCAAATTCCAATGCGATAGGAGCGTATTTCTTATTTATTTTCAATACAGCGAGGTCTGTGAGTGCATCTTTGCCGACAAGTTCTGCTTCCGCTTTTTCACCTTCAGATGTTGTTACTTCAATTTTGCCTGCTCCTTCGATAACGTGATTATTCGTTACGATATATGCGGAATCACCTTCAATTTTGTAGACGACGCCAGATCCAGTGCCGTATTCTTGCAGTGCAGATTCACCAGCAAAGCGATTGCCTGTATTTTTGTAATTTGAGATGCCGACAATCGCTTTAGAAGCCGATTCTACCATGTCAGACAATGAGTTTGTCGGATTTGAAACAGTTTGCACAACATTTGTAGATGTGCTTGAGTCATTAGAATGAGAGGAAGCGATTTCTTGTTTTGGCTGTTGTAAAATGTCGGTATTCGCCACGACTCCGAGTGTTAAAGCTGAACCGATAACACCTGCACCGACTGTTGATAAGAGGCGTTTGCCAAATGATTTATCCATGAATAAAACCCCTTTTCGAACTGATTTGTCTTCATTGTAAAAGGAGATTGTTAACAAATTATTACCGAGACATGAACAATAATGAAAAAAATGTCGACAAAAATTTTTTGCGCAACAAAGTAATCATTCAACTTGAAATAATTTTTATAGTCAGATAGAATAGGTGGCAGATGAATAGAGTAGCTATCGTTTCATTTCTTTACCGATTTGTAAGCGCATTCATATGAACTGCGGTACTGGCTTTGTGTGCAATGAATATTGCACTTTACAATAGCAATCAATAAATAGGGAGGAATGGAAAAAATGGTACAAGCTGTAGAGCAACACGTTTATGCATTTCCGAATACTGAAGGGGCAAAGGTGAATTTCAAAGAACGATACGATAATTACATCGGCGGTAAATGGACTGCACCTGTAAACGGACAATACTTTGACAACCCGACTCCTGTAACGGGCAAGGTGTTTACACAAGTAGCACGTTCGACAGCCGAAGATATCGAGTTAGCGTTGGATGCAGCACATGCGGCGAAAGATGCTTGGGGCAAGACGTCTGTTACGGATCGTGCAAATATTCTTTTGAAAATTGCTGACCGGATGGAACAGAACTTGGAAATGTTAGCTGTCGCTGAGACGTGGGAAAATGGAAAAGCGATCCGTGAAACGTTAAACGCGGATTTGCCACTGGCGATCGACCATTTCAGATATTTTGCTTCTGCAATCCGTTCTCAAGAAGGCGGGGTTAGCCAGATCGACCAGTCGACTGTAGCGTACCATTTCCATGAGCCTATAGGAGTAGTAGGACAAATCATTCCGTGGAATTTCCCATTATTGATGGCTGTATGGAAATTAGCTCCCGCTTTGGCGGCAGGGAACTGTGTCGTCTTAAAACCTGCTGAACAGACACCAGCTTCGATTCTTGTTTTAATGGAGTTGATTGAGGATCTTCTTCCCGCTGGCGTTGTGAATATTGTAAACGGCTTCGGCCTCGAGGCAGGCAAGCCTCTTGCGTCTAGCCCAAGAATTGGAAAGATTGCATTTACAGGAGAAACGACGACAGGTCGCCTCATTATGCAATATGCATCCCAAAATTTGATTCCTGTAACGCTTGAATTGGGAGGTAAGTCACCGAACATTTTCTTTGAGGATGTTATGGCGGAGGATGATGCTTTCCTTGATAAGGCAATTGAAGGCTTTGTGCTGTTTGCGCTTAACCAAGGAGAGGTTTGTACATGCCCTTCGCGTGCACTCATTCAGGAGTCGATTTATGAGAAGTTCATGGAGCGTGCCATTGAGCGAGTGAAGGCAATTAAAACGGGCAATCCACTTGACCCGACTGTGATGATGGGTGCACAAGCGTCAACAGAGCAAATGGAAAAAATCTTGTCGTACCTTGACATCGGCAAGCAGGAAGGCGCAGAGTGCTTGATCGGTGGAGAAAAGAACGAGATGGAAGGCGATTTGGCAGAAGGGTATTATATAAAGCCGACAGTGTTTAAAGGAAATAATAAGATGAGAATTTTCCAGGAGGAAATTTTCGGACCGGTTGTATCTGTGACGACATTCAAAACGAAGGAAGAGGCAATGGAAATTGCGAATGATACATTGTACGGCTTAGGTGCAGGTGTCTGGACGCGCGACATGAACACTGCCTATCGTTTTGGCCGAGGCATTGAAGCGGGTCGTGTATGGACAAATTGCTACCATGCTTACCCAGCACATGCTGCATTTGGTGGATACAAAGCGTCAGGCATTGGGCGAGAAAACCATCTACAAATGCTTGCTCATTATCAGCAGACGAAAAATATGCTCGTTAGCTATAGTGAAGATAAGTTAGGATTCTTTTAATGATCAATATCCACTTAACAATGATTGAATATTAATTTGGAAAGGGGGCATGTGAATGCCGAAACGCGTTCTTGCTACGGACGCTGCATTAGAATTGATCGAATTATTAAAAGGCAAACATGGACCGCTTATGTTCCATCAATCAGGAGGATGCTGCGACGGGTCCTCTCCGATGTGTTACCAGCAAGGTGACTTGATTGTTGGAGATCAGGACGTTCTGTTAGGGTACATCGGGGATACACCGTTTTACATGCACAAAAATCAGTACGATTATTGGAAGCATACCCAATTGATTATTGATGTTGTAGAAGGAAGGGGAGGCATGTTCTCGCTTGAAGGTGTCGAGGGGAAACGGTTTTTAACTCGCTCTCGCGCCTTCACGCCTGAGGAAAACGCGAAACTACATGAAAAATTGAATATGTAACAATGAATAAAAGGTTTGTAGTCATGAGCATTGTGTTTGCCCAGCTTGGCTTGAAAACGCTTGTCAAGGAAGGCAACCTAAGAATGCCACGTCCTAGAGGTGCCTTAATTTTTGCTAAGAACGCAGAAATACGGCAAATTGAACCCATCGCCGTTCGATTGGCATCAGTTGCATGACTCGCTTCGTGGGAGCCCGCGCGAAGTTGAGCGAAGACCCGAATCGAACGTAAGGTTCATGAGGGGGCGAGCGAAGGAAAGGCAACTTAATTATGCTTAAGTAAAGGTGCCTTAATTTCTGCAAAGAACGCAGAAATACAGCAAATCGAACCCTTCGCTGTTCGATTCGCAGTATGCGGGCGTTTGTCAACAAGCTGAAAGGTTCGGCCTTCTTAATTGAAGGCCGAACCTTTATTATTGTTGAAGATAGTCTATTAACAAGCTGATGATCGCCGCAGTATCGGCTCGTGTCGCTGCGTCATTTGGACGGAATGTTGCTTCATCTTTTGTGATAATGCCCAAATCCGCCAAAGCGGAGATCGCATAAATCGTTTCATTGTCGAAGTTGCCGAGATCAGTAAATGGGTGTTTCAATGAGGATGAAAAATCCTTTGTATCAACACCTTGTTCAAGTACACGCCAAGCGATCAATGCCAATTGTGCTCTCGTAACGTTGTTTGTTGGCTTAAAATAGCCATTTTGTCCACGCACTAGCCCATTTGAATAAGCAGCCATTATATCTGCCTGTGTAGCTGGCGCATAGCCGGAAATATCAAGGAAGGCGTTGTCTTCAGTAGAACGATTCTTCAATTGCAATGCTCGTACAATAACTGACGCGGCCTGCGCCCTAGTTAAGTTGTTATCCGGTTTAAAAGTTCCATCTGTGTAACCATTGAATATACCGTTTTCGATTGCTTGTTTAATATATGCTTCAGCCCAATGTCCGTTGATGTCAGTAAATAAAGGCGTGTCCTCAGCTATTTGATAAGAGATTGATAGATAAGGGTCACTTTCATTGCCATGTTCATCAACGGCTTTCACAGAAAAGCTATAAGTTTGATTTGCGTTTAAATCACTGAATGTATAGCTCAGTGTATCCATAGGCAAGGATGTTACCTTTACATCGTCTCTGTAGACATCGTACGTTACAGTTGTTCCGTCATGAGAAACAGGTATCCATGATAGCATTAAGGCATTTTTCGAAATAGGTTGGATTGTAATGCCATCCACTGGAACAATAGGGAATGTCTCTACCACTTTATCCCAAAAAAGTTTGGCAGTAACTTCATAGCCTGCAGGGCTTAAATGAATGTTGGCAGGGTTTGGCAAGTAGTTTTTATAATCCTTTGCAATGGCATCAGCCGTCTCTACAAAAAATACATTTGGCATTTGTGCAGTCATACTAATCGCCTTATTAAGCCCATCCAATAATTGTGAAAGCAAAGGTTGGATGTCTTTCGATAAATGAGGGAAAGGATTATAATATCCCATTACATATACTTGAGCTTTGGGATTTATGGAGTGAATTACCGAGATTATTTCAGACAGGTTCCGTCCGACTTGTTCGATTTCCTTCTGAATTGCTGTTTCGTTAAACTTCAAAGTTCTTTTTAAAGCGTCAACTTCTACATGAGATAGAACATCGTTTGCTCCAGCGGTAATTGTAATGATTTCCGCTTCCTTTA
This sequence comes from Sporosarcina sp. USHLN248, assembly GCF_037144575.1. Classification (NCBI taxonomy): domain Bacteria; kingdom Bacillati; phylum Bacillota; class Bacilli; order Caryophanales; family Caryophanaceae; genus Sporosarcina; species Sporosarcina sp. USHLN248. The sequence continues at coordinate 72,037 of NZ_JBBCZC010000010.1, read as the reverse complement.
TTGCCTCTTGCATACGTACTGTTTTACCTTCAGCTGTTTCTTTTGCTACATTTTGCTTAATGTCGTTAAGAACATCGACTGTTGTGTAGCCAGAAACGGCAAATTGCTTTGTGAAGGAGCTGAGCAATCCGACCTCTGAAAGTTTATTTGCCAGATAATCGGTATAACCGTCCCCAATTTTTCCTTGATGATCCATGCCTTCCGCTAAAGAATCTCCTAAAGCAACATAGTCTACAGATGTAACCCAAGAAGGAGCTGTCGTTTCTTGTGCGCTTACATAGTGTAGCGGAGAAATTCCAATGTACATTATTAAAGATAGAACAAGCATTATTTGAAGCATACATTTCTTCTTCATCTAATTCCCCCTTTCATTTAGTATCATTTTAGCTAACAATTTTGAAATTTACAATAAAAAACCGGAAGATTCATTCTTCCGGTCAAATAAACCTTTTTCTAATTTCAGGAGGAGGGAGCATGCAAGCGTCTTCGTTTTTACCAAACCATTTGTAACGATTTTTGGCGATATAGTCATAAACGCCGTCACGTAACTTTCTTGGGACGAGTATAAATAGAAAAAGAAGATGCCAAAGACCGTCCAATTTTTTCGCGATATGAAGGGCTGCTGCAGATTTGGTATACGATTTCCCTTTTTCAATTAATACAAGACTGTCTATGTCATCGGGGATTTTATATTGCTTCCGATATCTTTCTCCAGTTTCGCTTTGCAGCGAAGTAAAGTAGAAGTGGGCTGAAGGATCCCTTTTTATAATGAACTGAACGCTTTTATTGCAAAAATTGCATTCTCCATCAAATAAAATGATGCGCTTCAAGGACAGCACCTCCTATTTCTTATAGTATACCCGAATTAACGATTATAACTCTTAAAAAAGGGTATAGAAGTTTTAATAATGTCATATAAAATAACAAGCGTTTGAAATTGGTGGTTACCGGTATGAAAAAAAGGAGGGAAAGTTGAAGTGGGAAGTGAATTCGTTGATCCGCTTGAAATGGAGAAAAGAAAAGATCCTGAATTGATAGCAATAATGGAAATGATTGATGAAGGCTCGCCAGTTCATTATGATCACGATCATGATGGACTAAAAAAACTAAGAGAAGTAAATGGATTTGACGAAAAAGAGTTACCGCGAACCTATCAATAAGTTTGGAAGGATCGTTCTCCTACGGGGAATAGATCCTTTTTTAAAGCCGGTTTTGTTTTAGGGCATTATTGTGGATTCCTTAATATAGGTAAATGCCCGGCTGTTTTCCATAATTCACTTAGTCGCTCGCCCGTCTGTCCTTCCTTTTTGCACATGTAATAGAGGGAGGGGGTGAGTGAAGATGATGATGCATCATGGCCATTGTCATGGCAGCCATATGATGTCACACTGTCAAATGCCGCAATTGCAACCGGTTGTATGTCCGGCTCAACGTCGTTATCACGACCAATTTTTTCCGGTGGAACAGCCTATTATCCACCCGATCGTCAATGTAAACAGAGTGAATCCTGTTGTCGTACCGCGCAACTATTACACTGAAACGACTGAAAGCGTGATGGGCTCGCCAGTTTTCCCGGGACGAGGTTTTGGCGGCGGACGTAGATTTAACCGCTTTGGAAGACCGTTCTAAAACAGAAAACAAAGCTGTTCCGTACAAGCGGAACAGCTTTATTTATGTTTGTTGCAGAGGTAGTATAAACCGATTGAAAAAGAATCCGTTTTTGCTGCTTGTGCGTTCGCAACACTCGAATGGAAAGGATGCTCAACACCTATTCCACATTAAAATATCTTGCGTCAGGATGTGCGAACACCATTGCGGATACGGACGCTTCTGGCTCCATCATGAATTCTTCGGTTAGATGGACGCCGATGTCTTCAGGTTTCAGCAATTTGAAGAGCTTCGCTTGATCGTCCAAATTTGGGCATGCCGGATAGCCGAATGAGAAACGTTGGCCTTGATATTTGGCAGCGAATCGCTCACGCATTGTGAAGTCGGTTGCATCCGGGAACCCCCATTGGTCACGCATTTCTTGATGAACACGTTCAGCGAACCCTTCAGCCAATTCCAATGCAGTCGCTTGGAATGCATGGCTTTCAAGAAACTTACCTTCTTCTTTTAATTGTTCGGCATATTGTCGTACGCCGTGTCCAGCAGTCACTTGCATGAACCCGACGTAATCCATTTCTCCGCTATCTACTGATTTTAAATAGTCAGCGAGACAAAGGAAAGGTTCTTTTAGCTGTCGTGGAAAAGTGAATCGTTCAATGATCGTTTTCCTGTCATTCGGGTCATAAATGATCACATCATCCCCGTCTGACTGGGCAGGGAAAAATTGATACATTCCAGAAGCGGATAATCTTCCAGATTGAAGGAACTCTGTGACGAGCTTATGCAATTCAACCGCACGGGGCTCTTTTTCTAAAAGCATTTTATCAACATTTCCGCGCAGCCCTAAGTGATGTCCAATGAGTGTCCGCATATTGACATACGGATAGAGATGGGCGACGGAATAATCCTTCATTACTCTTCGTTTCAGGTCCTTCGGTACAAATACTCGTACGTCCTGCCTCACAGTCTTTACAGGTCTTGCAATGACGGCCACTCCGCCATCATTGCGCGTGGCACGGAGCGCTTCAGTTTCTTGCCGCTTCTCTTGTTTTTCTTCTATTTCCAATAGCAAAGATTGTCGGTCATCACTTTGCAATCGGTTGGCTAATTCCAAACCGATCATAGCATCTTTTGCATAAATGACCGGTCCGTCATATTCTGGCGCGATTTTCGTTTCGGTAAATCTGCGTGTCAAAGCTGCGCCTCCAACCATGACGGGAATATCGATGCCTGCCGCTTTGAAATCTTGTGCGGTGAGCACCATTTGTTGGGCGGATTTGACTAATAGCCCAGAGAGCCCAACGATATCCGGTTTCTCTTTCCGGATAACATCAATCAAAGTAGCGGGCGTCACTTTAATGCCGATGTCGATTACTTTATAACCATTATTGCTCAATATGATGTCGACAAGGTTTTTTCCAATGTCATGAACATCGCCTTTCACTGTTGCAAGGACAATTTTTCCTTTACCTGAATCATCCTCTTTTTTCTCCATGAACTGTTCCAAGAAAGAAACGGAAGCTTTCATCACTTCAGCACTTTGTAACACTTCTGCAACGATTAACTGATTGTCATTGAACAAACGCCCAACCTCCGCCATGCCATCCATGAGCGGTCCGTTAATAATATCAAGCGGAGTATCGTACATTTTGAGAGCCGCCTCAAGGTCCGGGATCAGCCCTTCCTTCGTTCCTTCTACTATGTAATAGGAGAGGCGTTCTGGCACTGTTTTCGGTATATCATCCTCCGTCTTCTCTTTCTTTTTATCCCGATAAAAATCCGTAAAGTCAGATAGTGTTTGGTCAGTCGTAGAGAATAACAAATCATTTGCGAGCTTTATTTCATTTTCTGGAATGGAAGCATAGCGTTCTAACTTTTCCGTGTTGACAATGGCATAATCGAGCCCGGCTTGTGTGCAGTGGTATAAATAAACGGCATTCAGCACTTCGCGACCGACAGGCGGCAGCCCGAATGAAACGTTGCTGACACCTAAAGTTGTTAATGACCTTGGCATTTTCTCTTTGATCAAACGGATGCCTTCAATCGTTTCAACTGCAGATCCGATATATTGCTCGTCGCCAGTTCCGACAGGGAATACTAACGGATCAAAAATGATGTCTTCGGGTGCAATCCCCCATTTATTAACGAGCAAATCGTAGGAGCGCTCTGCGACTTCAAGCTTTCTCTCACGTGTTACAGCCATGCCTGTTTCGTCGATTGTCCCGACGACAACAGCGGCGCCAAATCTTTTCACAAGAGGGAGGACTGCATCGAATCGTTCTTCGCCATCCTCCAAGTTGATGGAGTTAATAATTGCTTTTCCTTGCGAATATTTCAATGCTTCTTCAATTACTTGCTCATCTGTCGAATCGATGACGAGCGGCACTTTCACTTTTTTTACGACCTGCTGCATGAAATTTTTCATATCGCTTAATTCATCTCGGTCAGGATTCGCCAAGCAAATATCCAACACGTGGGCGCCGCCACGCACTTGAGCACGTGCAATTTCAGAAGCTTCTTCGAATTTCTCTTCGACGATTAGCCGCTTGAATTTGCGGGAACCAATAACATTCGTCCGTTCGCCTATAAGCAATGGCCGCATTGACGAATCGTAAAGAAGAGGCTCGATGCCTGATACGGCATGCGGTCTGTTCTCAACAGGCTTTTGACGAGGAGGCAAGCCATCGACAGCCTCTTTGATCGCCCGAATGTGCGCAGGTGTCGTGCCGCAGCATCCGCCAACCATGTTCAGCCAGCCTTTTTCGGCAAAACCTAAAAGCTTTTGAGATAAAGACTCGGGAGATTCATGGTAATGACCTTCTTCATCGGGCAAGCCGGCATTCGGATAGCAAGTGACATAGCTCGCTGCCAAATCTGAAAGGGAGCGAAGGTGATCGGTCATGAATTCAGGGCCAGTCGCACAATTCAATCCAACTGACAATGGTTTAATATGCTCGATGGAAATATAGAATGCTTCAATGCTTTGCCCTGCCAAAGTCGTTCCCATCGGTTCGATCGTCCCTGAAATCATCACGGGCAATTCGATGCCAGTCTCCATGAATGCTCGTTTAATGCCAATCGTTCCAGCTTTGACGTTCAGCATGTCTTGACTCGTTTCCATAAGGAGCAAATCAGCACCGCCTTCGATCAGAGCTTTCGCTTGCACATAAAAGTTTTCCGAAAGCTTGTCAAATGTCGTACCGCCGGTGACGGACAATGTTTTAGTCGTAGGTCCGATCGCTCCTGCGACAAATCTTGGACGTTCCGGGGTGGAATAATCCTTCGCGCATGCTTTTGCAATTTCGACCGCTTTTTTGTTAATTTCATGTGATAGGTGGCCGAGGCTGAATTCATCCAATACGAGGGGGGTTCCCCCGAATGTATTTGTGCTAATAATATCTGCACCGGCTTCCAAATAAGCACGGTGGATTTTGTCTAAAATGTCAGGTCTCAGTACATTTAAATATTCATTGCAGCCTTCGTATTCTTCGCCCCCAAAATCTTCGGCAGATAAGTTTTCGGCTTGCAACATTGTGCCCATCGCCCCATCTATGATGAGGATTCTCTTTTCAAGATGCTGTTCAATAAGATGTTTCGGCATGGACAAACTCCCTCTCCTTCTTCCCATCCAATAGTTGGATATGTTTTATTAACTCCAATGACATATCGTATCGGAGAAATGGTGTAATGATATAGATGCCATTGAAAAGCTTCGCCGCTGTATCGATCAATTCCTTTGAGATAGCAATACCTTCCGCTGTAGCCCGTTCGCGGTCATCTCCACAATCGCGCATCCGTGCAAGTACATCTTCAGACAGCTTAATACCAGGTACTTCATGATGCAGGAATTCGGCATTCCGAATATTCGTCAACGGCATAATGCCTATGAAAATCGGTGTATCCAAATGCTTTGTCGCTTCATATATTTCCTCGATTTTCTCTTTCGTATAAACAGGTTGTGTAATGAAATAATCCGCCCCACACTCAATTTTCTTTTCCAATCGCTTAACGGCACGATCCAATACTCGGACATTAGGATTGAAGGCGGCGGCTACTGAAAATTTCGCTTTTTTGCGGAGCGGTTTCCCGGAGAAGGAAATGCCTACGTTCAACTGCTTAATGAGTTGAATTAATTCCAAGCTCGATACGTCGTAGACGCTCGCTGCTCCCGGAAAATCGCCGACCTTCGTAGGATCGCCAGTAACTGCCAAAATATCGTGGATACCAAGTGTATCAAGCCCCATTAAGTGTGATTGCAAGCCAATTAGATTATGATCGCGGCAAGTTAGATGCACTAGTGGTCGTATAGCATGCTGTTGTTTCAATATAGAGCCCATCGCCATATTGCTAATCCGTGGCGAGGCTAAAGAATTGTCTGCCATCGTTACAGCGTCAACTCCTGCGTTATGAAGCTGTTTCGCCCCTTCAATATAAGCTTCCGTTTCTAAATGGCGAGGCGTATCCAGTTCGACGATGACTGTCCGTTCTCTTTTTGCCTTTTCATGAATGGGTTCGAATAATGCAGGTTCAGCATCGCGTATTACAATCGGTTTTTGGGATTTAACTTCTTTCTTTGTAACCGGCTTTAAGCCGGCTAATTGTTTTTTAACAGCTGCAATATGTTTAGGTGTCGTGCCACAGCAGCCGCCGATCAGACGAACCCCTTCATCGCGCAGTAAAGCGGCTGCTTTTCCGAAGTAATCAGCTTCAGATGAGTAGACGATTCGCCCATCTTCCACATCAAGCAAACTGGCATTCGGAGCTGCGGAGAGCAGAAGTCCATCCGTGAGATTCACTTTTTCAAATGCTTGGATTGTATGGTAAGGACCTAACCGACAGTTGACTCCGACGACATCAGCCCCTAAATCGGAAAGCCTATGCAATGCTTCGTTCAGCACCAAGCCATTTTGGAGTATTCCCGGTTCCTCCATGGAAACTTGGGCGATGATAGGCACATCTGTTAATTTCTTGAGTGCCTCGACAACTGTCGTCAGCTCTTCAAAATCATAGTACGTTTCAAGCAATAAACCGTCAGGATCTCCGGACAATAAAGCATCAGCCTGTTCATGGACAATATGGAGAACTTCTTGCAAAGAGGCATCGCTTTTACGGATTCCACGTAATCCGCCGATTGTCCCTAAAACGTATTGTCCTCTGCGTGCGGCTGCCCGCTTGGCAATGTCCATTGCAGCTGTATTGAATTCCTTCACACGATTCTGCATGCTGTAGCGAGATAATTTCAATGCGTTGGCGCCATATGTATTGGTTTGAATGATGTCCGCACCTGCAGCGATATATTCCTCATGGATTTTTTCAATCACTTCTGGTTTTTCTACATTTAGCTCTTCGTAGCAAAAGTCGATTCCGTATGAGTAAAGCAATGTTCCCATCGCACCGTCCGCCGTCAAAATATCTGTCTTCAATCTTTCAAGTAATGTCATGTTTTCCACCCTTTCTTTGCATATTGTTCAATCAAGGAATAGATGAAAATAATTATTTTTGATTCAGCACGTTATGAATATCCGCAGAATAATGGATATTATGCTTGCGAAGGAGAGTGGTCATTTGCTGAAATAAAAATAAAAAGCCTTCTGAAAATAAGAAGGCTTCGAATATGCGAATAAAGATCGCTCCTTCTCATCTATCAGGCAAGTATGCCTGCTGGAATTAGCACCTGACCAATAATGGCTGGTTGCTGAAGCTTCGACGGGCCAGTCCCTCAGCTTCTCTTGATAAGAATAGATATGCAGTTATTAGAATAATTTAAAGTATCATACCCTTTATTGTTTCATACGTCAATAGCTGAATTATGATAGAATGGGCGTACGAATAGATAATAGTAGGTGAAAACGTTGAGGATTTTCAAATTTTCCGTTCCAATTGCGCTTTTGGTTGCTGGGATTGCATGGGTTATGCTCAGTAAAAGCTTTCAGGAAGTTCCGGGTATGCATCGTGTTTGGATTACGATTGGAGCAGCAGTCCTGAGCGGGGTACTTGCCCATTTTTTATTTCCTAAGAGCGAAGATAAATAACGTTGAAAAATCGATAGCGAAAATAGCTGTCGATTTTTTATTGTACTATTTGAGTTAACTTAAAATATTTTTGGGTTGACACAAATGGTGTCAGCTATTATTCTATTAACAGAAAACAAAAGGGGTGTATATTGAATGACTACGACAACTGTGAAAACGAAAAGTTCTATGAGTGCACTGAGCCTTGTCTATTGCGGAATGTTTGCAGCACTTATGATGATCGGAGCGAATATTACAACGTTTGTGCCGTTCTTAGTAGTTGGTGGGGTGCCGATTACGTTGCAAACGTTTTTCTCTATTTTGGCAGGTTTGATTTTAGGAAGCCGTTTAGGTGCAATATCGATGACGGTATATATGGCATTAGGGCTTGTAGGGGCACCGGTATTTACAAAATTTCAAGGCGGATTTGGGTATATTTTAAGTCCTACTTTTGGTTTTGTTTTGTCGTTTATTCTCCTTGCATACGTAGCGGGATTGATCGTTGAAAGGTATGGGAGCTTGAAGAGCTATATCGTTGCTGCGTTAGTCGGGATGAGCATCAATTATTTATTCGGCACGAATTGGATGTATTTTTCGTACAAGTTTTGGGCAGCTGCACCGGATGCATTCAGTTATGCAGTTGCATGGGCGTGGATGGTTCCTCCGTTGCCGAAAGACATCCTCTTATCGGTTTTGGCAGGCATTTTCAGCCACAGGATGTATAAAGTGCTGAAAGTGAGGCGATCGCATTGAGGGGACTCGACTTTAATGCCATAGCGGATCGTGTGCTGTCAGGCGAGGACATTACGGATGAAGAAGCGATGGCCATTTTGGACTGCCCTAATGAGGAGCTGCTTCTGTTGTTGAATGCTTCATATAAAATCCGGAGTTTTTATTATGGGAATAAAGTAAAGTTGAATATGATCATCAATACGAAATCAGGTTTATGTCCGGAAAACTGTGGATATTGTGCCCAATCGATTGTTTCAAAAGCGCCAATTGAAAAGTATGCGATGATGAAGCAGGAAGAAATCGTCGCAGGTGCTGAACGAGCGGCATCCGTAAATGCAGGGACGTACTGTATCGTTGCGAGCGGACGTGGACCGGTGAACAGGGAGCTTGAAATTGTCGTTGACGCAGTCAAAGAAATTAAATCAAAGCACCGTGATATGACGGTGTGCGCTTGTCTCGGCATTTTAAAGCCGGAACAAGCAAAACGGCTGAAAGAAGCGGGCGTTGACCGATACAATCACAATATTAATACGTCGGCAGCCCATCATAATAACATTACAACGTCGCATACATACGAAGATCGTGTCAATACGGTATCTTTAGCTAAAGAGGCCGGTATTTCGCCGTGTTCCGGCGTTATTGTCGGCATGCGCGAAACGAAAGCGGATGTCATTGCAATGGCGCGTAGTTTGCATGCGATGGATGCTGACTCAATTCCAGTAAATTTTTTGCATGCAGTTGACGGCACGCCGCTTGAGGGGACGAAAGAACTGACGCCGCGATACTGTTTAAAAGTGCTTTGCCTGTTCCGTTTTATGAATCCAACGAAAGAAATTCGGATTTCGGGAGGCAGGGAAGTGAACTTACGCTCGCTCCAGCCATTAGGTCTTTACCCGGCCAACTCAATTTTTATTGGGGACTATTTGACGACAGCAGGGCAGGAAAGTGATCGGGACAAGCAGATGTTAGAAGATATGGGGTTTGAAATTGATCTGGAACCGCTTGGAAAAGAAGCTTTGGTGAAGTAATAGATGAACGCCGTTTTATGATCGTTCTTATTTTTATAGAGTAAAAAGTGTGGCTATCTACTAGTAATTTAAGCTACTGGATAGCCTTTTTGTTATGTCCGTAAATTAGAGGCTCTTTATTCCAAAAATCAATTTTAACTCATTTCGATTTTCTAATTTGGCTTCTTAGGTTTTTTCTCTTTAAAAATCGATAAGGAGGGTTTTGTTATTTGGGAAATATCATTTTTAACTTCAATTATAACATTGTGTTTCGGGATTATTAAGCAGTCTTGGTTCTTAACATTCATAAGCACAATTGCTTTTTTGCCTACCGCTTACTATTTTTCGGGAGCAAATAGCGCTTTAAAATACATGGGTTCAACCCCAATTGTTTTACTATTGTTGACAATCTACTTTTGGTTTTTAAGGAAAAACACCAAAACTTTGTAATGGTAAAAGAACGGTAAAGTCAGGCAGACTGCAGGTTTGTACGCTCAAAACACCTGCAGTTGGATAAATCCAAATTTAACTCGACCATGACAACGGTAAAATTGATCTGGATGGAAGTGTACCTAAAAATTGTTTAAATAACTATTCCTTACAATTGAACGGAATGAGGTCTACCAATCGGCATCTTTCCGCGAACCCTTGACAGTGAGAAGGGTCAAGTTAACCTCACCACTGTTCTTTGGAGAACGAAAGTGCTTTATGAGTTTTTTAAAATGATTTAAGATTTATGCGCATGGCATGTCGTAGTACCCGTTTTCAGTTATCGTTTGTGTTAAGGGAACTGTTTATACGTTTTTTGATAAAAGCCTTATGCCGGTATTTTTAATTTATGTGAAACGATCGTCTTGCTCAACCGTATAAAAGAGTAGGTGATAATCCCAAATAAAAGAGGAGTTTTGTATGACACACTTATTATTGTTTTCATTAGTGGCGGGCATCATTTCGGCAATGGTTATTGTTCCGTTTACAGCGGTAAAGAAAGAGAGCGGTGAGGCGGCATTCAATAGGATTGCTGCTCTATCTGCGACAGTTGTTGCAATGACTGTCATTACCTTTGCAATTTATTATATAACGAACATGGATCGGAATTGGACATCGCTTTGGGCGTTGCTTCTTATTGTTACTTTTATTGGGGCGCTGCTTTCGACAGGAAAGGAACGAAGCGCCAAGGTTGTGCTCTTTTTAGGGGCACTATGCGTTGGGGCGTATATTCTAAGCGCACCGGTTTTCAACGCAAATAAAAAGTTTGCGGCGATGGAAATGGAGCAGCAAGTGGAAATCAAGGCGTTTGATGAAACGAAGACACCAGCAAGTGTGCCGCCTAAATTTGCGCGGAATAAAATGAAGAAGGCATTTGGGCAAGTACCGAATACGAGCTACTATGAATTGGGCCATTTGCAAATTCAAAAAGTGGATGGGAAATTTGTTTATATCGCTCCTGTAGAGTTTTCGGGCTTCTTTAAATGGTGGAATGGTAAGACGACTCCGGGCTATTTTACGATGAGCGCGACAGATTCGAATGATAATCCGAAGTTTGTAAAGACGGAAATGGCCTATACACCATCGTCGTACTTCCATAAACAAGTGGAACGTCATATGCGTATGGCAAAGCCGAATTTAATTTTTTATGGTGATGTGCAACTTGAAATTGATGATGAGGGCAAGCCGCATTATATCCGCTCTTATGGTGAGTTCATTACTGCGCGGAACGGCTTTGACGTGAAAGGGATCGTTATGGTAGACCCGGAAACAGGGGAAGTGGAACAATATTCACTTGAGGAAGTGCCGGAGTTTGTTGACGGCGCAGTTTCACCAGAAGCGGTCAGTCTTCAAAACAGTTATTTCGGGAAATATATTCATGGTTTTTGGAACTCAATTATCGGGAAAAAAGATGTGAAATTGCCTTCAGACGAAGGAGTAGAGGCGAATGTCAGCCCGGTATTCGATGAAAATGGGCATATGTATTATTTCACTGACTTTACGAGCCCGAAAGAGGAAGTTGATTCGATGTTAGGCTATGCGCTAACGGATGGTCGAACGGGCGAAGGGATTTATTATACAGGTAATTTGGAAGAATCGTATATGGATTCCCAAGGCACTTTACAAATAATCGAGAAGAAGTTCATTGAAAAGAAATGGTCCGGGGAAATGCCGGTACTTTATAACTTTTACGGTGAAGCAAGTTGGCTGACGCCGGTGCTTGATTCAAATGGGTTCCTACAAAACTACTTTATCGTTTCGGCGGCGAATCCCGAGATCTCTGTCTATGCAAATTCGCCGAATGAGGCATTGAAGCTTTATAAAACAGCTTTGCAGCGTGGCGGCAGTACGGTCGATGGAAGCTCGAATGCTGAGGAAGTGAAGACGACGGTCAATGTTGTCCGTGTGTATAAAGAACGTGTAGGCGACTTCACGATTGTTTCCGTGTTGGGTGATGATGGCAAAAATTATATCGTATCGACGGAAGCAATTCCGCTTTCGATCTATGTACAGGAAGGCGATCGTCTCGCCATTACGTTTTACGAAACAGGAGAGCTATTCCTTACTGTGAAAGAAATGAAAAATTTAACAATCGAATAGTAAAGAGGCAGCCGTCTTATTTTCTGGGGGCTGCCTTTTCCTGTTGTAAGTCGACAAATTGCTAAGTTAGGTGACATTCATGATATATTCCTCTTTAAGTCCATCCGTAAAAGGCAATGCTCGGATAAAGGCGAACAGTTTGTCGAATTCTGTTTCATTACTGCAAGATGTTTAAAGAGTTTCACGCGGGCTGGAAAAGGAATAAAAAAAGCGGAGGGAAAATCCTCCATGTAGCTAATGATTTTATCATGAACGAAAGGAATCTAAAATGTTCTTTTTCCCTTCTGTTTTAAAAGTGAGAACTTTATCGGTCGGTTCGTATTGATCGCCGTAGAAAGTCTCATCCTTATACGTGTGGATTTCTTCGTATGTTGTTTTCATCGCTTCGTAAACCGCTTCTTCATCTGCTTCGGTTGGCGACCAATAGAGAATTTCCATTTCATTTTGCTTACCTGTTGATAGCGATCTTCTACTATAACCAATTCTTCTTGCATGGTGAAATTGCTCTCTGGCATAAAACCGCAGTCTTTTCTCGGTATCCGTATCTTTATAATCGAGCGGCTCCACTTCAAGTATAATCGGTTTTCCTTTCTGTTTTAATGATGCTATTAACTTTTTGCCTATGCCCATGCCACGTGATTTTTCGGAGACATATAAATAATCGATAAAGATGAATGTTTCCGTTTCTGCATACATTAGAACGTGGTGGAGGCCTTCTTCTTTTCGATAAACATTATTTTTATCTTTCAAAAGTGCATCCATATGTTCTTTCGACTTCATTTCTTCAATTGGAAAATATTCGCTAAGCTTATCATACCAGTTCATTTTTAGATTCTCCTCCGTTAATAGGTGTGAAAATATGCATAAGATAGAACATGAATCATCAGCTACTTGAATGCCCCTCTGTGTTCAAGATTCAACTGATTATAGAGCGAGTTTCGGGTGTGCAAATGGGGTAGAGAGGGTGAAAAGGACGGACATGATAAAAGATGATTGTTTGCCTCAATCATCCTCATCCGTCCTAAGCCCGCTCGAAGAAGAGGAAAAAGAGGTCAGAAAAAATCCTCAAAAAGATAAATACCCGATTTTTAAAACTTTAAACATACATCTTTTCACATTGCTTATCGATTGATTTTAAGGACTTTTTTCATGTACAATTAAGTCAAATATAGTCAAAGTCAGCGAATGGACATCTAAGAGAAGAGGTGAATAGGATGCGTAACATTTCAGATATTATAGAAGGGTATTTGAAGGCGATTATCGAAAAGGAAGATAAAGGCGCTATTGAGATTAAAAGAAGTGAAATTGCGGAAAAATTTCAATGTGTGCCTTCTCAGATCAACTATGTTATTAATACCCGATTCACATTGGAGCGCGGTTATGCGGTCGAGTCAAAACGGGGTGGCGGAGGATACATTCGTATTTATCGTATCCAAGCAAATTCGCATAAGGAATTGATCGAGCATATTTTGGAAGGATTGCAAAATGGAGCGACTTATACGATGGCTGAAGATGTAGTACATAGGCTATTGGAAGATAAGGTTATCTCCATGCGCGAAGCTAAAATCATACTTGCAGCGGTTGATCGTACGACGCTCCATTATCCATTGCCCGAACGAGATGTCATAAGGGCTCGAATTTTGCAGGCGATGCTATTGACGTTACTATACGAACAAATGGAATGATAAATTTGATAAGGACGAGGTGGCAATGATGAACTGTGACAACTGTAAAGAAAGACCGGCGTCTGTCATATTTACACAGGAAAGTATGAGCGGCACTTCGGAGCGACATCTTTGTGAAAAATGCGCATTCCAATCGCAAATGTTTCAATTCGATCCGAATCAGGAACCGTTGTCCATCCAACAATTCCTTTCTCATTGGTTTGGTGGAACAGAATTTCAGCCGTATCAGCAAACGAGGGAAAGTGCGCCGGAAGGGCCGAAATGTCCAGAATGTGAGTTGACTTTCAAACGCTTCATGGAAATTGGCAAATTTGGATGTCCGACTTGCTATGATACATTTAGAGATAAATTGCCGCGTATATTAGGAAAGCTTCATAACGGCCATACAAAACATGTTGGCAAGATTCCAATTTCATTCAATGAACATTTTGCTTTGAAGAAGAAAATAGAAGAAATTCGAGTGAGAATGCAAGATGCTATTGCGGAAGAGCGATTTGAAGAAGCTGCGATATTGCGTGATGAAGTAAATGAATTGAAGCAACGTCTATCAGAAAGTGGCGATGGAGGTGCAAACGGCCATGTCAATTGATAAATTCATGAAGCATGCGACTACGGGATGGATGACTTCTCACGGAGAGCAATCCGATATAGTTATGTCGACCCGTATTAGGCTTGCACGCAACTTGAGAGGGCATCGTTTTCCGATAGCGTCTACTGAAGAGGAAGCACAAAAGGTCGATGAAGCAGTTACAGCATCTTTGCTTAATTCTAATGAAAACGGGTATGCCTATATGAAGATGTCGGATATTCCCGCATTGGAGAGGCAAGTATTAGTAGAAAAGCATTTAGTTAGTCCTCAGTTGATAAATCCGGACCGCCATGGCGCTGTTATTTTATCAGAAGACGAGACGCTCAGCATCATGGTCAATGAAGAAGATCATATCCGAATACAATGCATTTATCCTGGTTTCCAATTAGAAAATGCTTACGAGCATGCAGATTCAGTTGATAATTATCTTGAAAATGAACTGCCGTATGCTTTCGATGAGGATTTCGGTTATTTGACGAGTTGTCCATCGAATACCGGTACTGGAATGCGGGCATCTGTCATGATGCATTTGCCGGCGTTGACCATTACGAAACAGATTGAAAGGATCATTCCGGCTATTACGAGATTAGGTATGGTCGTGCGCGGCAGCTACGGCGAAGGAAGTGAAGCGCCAGGGAATGTATATCAAGTGTCAAATCAGACAACGCTTGGTAAGACGGAAGAGGAAATTCTATCTGAGTTGAAAAACATTGTATTGCGATTAATTGCTCATGAAAGGCGCTCACGCGAACTATTGCTGTCTAAATCCAAAATCGCTTTGGAAAATAAGCTTTTCCGCTCATTGGGCATCATTTCATATGCAAGGCTATTGCCTTCGGGAGAAGCGGCGAGATGTCTTTCCGACGTACGCCTCGGCATAGACTTAGGCATTATTGAAGATATCGACATGATTATTTTGAATGAATTGATGATCTTCATGCAGCCTGGTTTTCTCCAACAATACGCTGGCTCCGAATTGACTGCGGAGGAAAGGGATATTTTTAGGGCAAAGCTATTTCGAGAAAGATTGCATGTCGATCGGCAATCAACAGAAAATTCCTCGGAAGAATGAGCGTCTGTTTTGCATTGATCGTGAACGCTCTGTATAATTAAGTCAAAGATAGTCAAAGTCAAAACGAGTAGTAGGTCGCCTATGTTTTATAGGCGGCGTCTCTCTCCCGTTATGTGAAGTTTGAAGGTCAGAATCGACCCTAATTAGGGTATTTGATAAAGAGGAGTGATCGTATATGATGTTTAATCGTTTTACGCAGCGTGCGCAAAAAGTTTTGCAATTAGCTCAAGAAGAAGCGATTCGATTAAAACATGAATCCATCGGTACCGAACATATTTTATTAGGATTGATTCGTGAAGGCGGTGGCATCGCTGCTAAAGCACTCGAAGCGATTGACGTCAGCTTTGAAACAATTGAAAAAGGAGTAGAAAGCCTCGTTGGTTCCGGTTCGAAAGAAGTCGGTCCGATTGTACACTATACGCCAAGAGCGAAAAAAGTGATTGAACTGTCTGTAGATGAGTCTAGAAAATTAGGTCACTCCTATATCGGCACGGAGCATATTCTTTTGGCGTTGATCCGTGAAGGAGAAGGCGTGGCAGCAAGAGTGTTAAATAATGCCGGCGTTAGTTTGAACCGCGCAAGACAACAAGTACTTCAGCTATTAGGAAATAATGACAGCTCAGTCGGTACGCAAAGTAATTCTTCATCTGCGTCAACGCCGACTTTGGACAGCTTGGCCCGCGATTTAACAGAAGTGGCCCGTGAAGGAACGTTGGATCCGGTCATCGGTCGTAGCAAAGAAATTACACGTGTGATCGAAGTGTTGGCAAGACGGACGAAAAACAATCCGGTACTAATCGGTGAGCCGGGTGTAGGTAAGACGGCTATTGCAGAAGGGCTCGCGCAACAAATTGTTAATAATGAAGTTCCTGAAATTTTGCGTGACAAACGTGTCATGACATTGGATATGGGAACTGTTGTCGCGGGAACAAAATATCGTGGAGAATTTGAAGACCGCATGAAGAAAGTGATGGAAGAAATCCGTCAGGCGGGCAATATCATTTTATTCATAGACGAGTTGCATACGTTGATTGGTGCTGGTGGAGCGGAAGGCGCTATCGATGCATCGAATATTTTGAAGCCGTCACTTGCCCGCGGTGAACTGCAATGCATCGGTGCCACAACGCTCGATGAATACCGCAAATATATCGAGAAAGATGCTGCGCTTGAAAGAAGATTCCAGCCGATCCAAGTTGATGAGCCAACTGTGGATGAAACGATTCAAATTATCAACGGCTTGCGTGACCGTTATGAAGCGCATCATCGCGTAAAAATTACGGATGAGGCAATTGAAGCGGCAGCGAAAATGTCAGACAGATATATTTCAGATCGTTTCTTGCCAGACAAAGCAATTGACTTGATTGATGAGGCGGGTTCAAAAGTGCGCTTGCGCTCCTACACGACTCCGCCGGATTTAAAAGAGTTGGAAGCGAAATTAGAAGCGATTCGACATGAAAAGAATGCAGCGGTACAAAGTCAAGAGTTTGAAAAAGCAGCATCATTCCGAGACAAAGAGCAAAAGATGAAAGACGAGCTCGAAAGAACGAAAACAGAATGGAAAGAAAAACAAGGCAAGAAAGAGTCTGAAGTGACTGTGAATGACATTGCCGAAGTTGTAGCGATGTGGACCGGCATACCGGTTGCAAAGATTGCGGAGACCGAGTCTGCGAAGTTATTGAATATGGAAGAGCATTTGCATGAACGCGTCATCGGGCAGAAAGAAGCAGTGACAGCGATTTCTCGTGCGATCCGAAGAGCGCGTGCAGGGTTGAAAGATCCAAAACGTCCGATCGGCTCCTTCATCTTCTTAGGTCCTACAGGTGTCGGTAAAACCGAGTTGGCCAGAGCGTTGGCTGAATCGATGTTTGGCGATGAAGACGCGATGATTCGTATCGATATGTCCGAGTACATGGAAAAACATGCAACTTCACGTTTGGTCGGATCTCCACCGGGATATGTAGGTTATGACGAGGGTGGACAGCTAACAGAAAAAGTTCGCAGGAAACCGTACTCGGTCGTCTTGTTGGATGAAATTGAAAAAGCACATCCCGATGTTTTCAATATCCTTCTTCAAGTGCTTGAGGATGGTCGTTTGACCGATTCGAAAGGCCGTACAGTAGATTTCCGGAATACGGTTGTCATTATGACATCAAACGTTGGAGCAGAAACATTGAAGAAAAACCGCTATGTCGGCTTTAATTTGCAAGACGGCGAAAGAGATTATGATGATATGAAGAAGAGTATGTTGGATGCTCTTAAAAAGGCATTCCGTCCGGAGTTCTTGAATCGTGTAGACGAAATGATCGTATTCCACTCATTGGAAAAAGAACAATTGCGTGAAATTGTTACGTTAATGTCCGATGAGTTAACAAAACGTCTTGCTGAGCAAGATATTGAACTCGTCCTAACGGATGAGGCGAAAAACAAAATTGCGGATGAAGGCTACGACCCTGAATACGGGGCACGCCCATTGCGCAGAGCTCTCCAAAAGCATGTTGAAGACCGCTTATCAGAAGAGTTGTTGAAAGGCAAAGACTTAATGGGTGGCAAAGTGATTGTCGATGTAGAAGATAATCAATTTGTTGTAAAAACTGAAAAAATGGTTGCGACGGAGAAATAATGAAAATAGAATGGCCCTTCTGTAGAATGATTTCTACAAAGAAGGGCTATCTTTTTCATATATGGAGGATTTTATGGCGAAGAAAAAAGTGAAGTTCATGTGCCGGGATTGCGGTTACGAATCTCCGAAATGGATGGGCAGATGTCCGGGCTGCGGGGAATGGAATACGATGGATGAAGAAGTTGAATTTGTACAGAAAGGGCCGCGTGGAGCATTTCAGCATACGGAAACAATTCAAAGCAAGGCAATGCCGATTAGTGCAATTGAAACGGTGGAGGAGCCGCGCGTAGAAACTGATCTTGATGAGTTGAACCGCGTATTAGGCGGTGGGATCGTTCCTGGTTCACTTGTTTTAATCGGCGGTGATCCGGGCATAGGTAAATCGACTTTGTTGCTGCAAGTGTCTTCATTGCTTGCCAATAAAAAACAGCGCGTCCTCTATATTTCTGGTGAAGAATCGATTCGGCAGACGAAGCTGAGAGCAGAACGATTGGGCGTTAAATCAGATGAACTATTTATTTACGCCGAAACGGATTTATCAAAAATCCATGAAACGATTAACGATGTGAAGCCACAATTTGTTATTGCAGATTCCATTCAAACGATCCATCATCCAGAGGTCACTTCAGCTCCTGGGAGTGTGTCGCAAGTACGCGAGTGTACAGCAGAACTTATGCGGATTGCAAAAACGCAGAACATCGCAATCTTCATTGTTGGACATGTAACGAAAGATGGCCAGATTGCCGGTCCTCGTTTACTTGAACATATGGTTGACACGGTCCTCTATTTTGAAGGAGAACGCCATCATACGTATAGGATTTTGCGAAGTGTCAAAAATAGATTTGGCTCAACGAATGAGATTGCTATTTTTGAAATGCTGCAATCCGGGCTGAAAGAAGTGTTAAACCCTTCTGAACTGTTTCTTAGAGAGCGTTCACAAGGAGGGGCGGGATCGACTGTTGTCGCGTCTATGGAAGGTACGAGGCCTATCTTGGTCGAAATTCAAGCACTTGTCACACCGTCGAGCTTCAATTATCCGAAGCGCATGGCGACAGGGCTTGATCAAAACCGAGTTTCATTATTAATGGCTGTCTTGGAAAAGCGTATGGGCATGCTTTTGCAGGCGCAGGATGCTTATATAAAAGTCGCTGGCGGCGTTAAATTAGATGAGCCTGCGATTGACTTAGCAGTGTTAATGAGCATCGTTTCGAGTTATCGGGATGCGTCCGTAGGGATTTCCGATTGTTTTATCGGAGAGGTGGGGCTCACCGGCGAGGTGCGCCGTGTTTCTCGCATAGAACAACGGGTGACAGAAGCGGCAAAATTGGGGTTTGAGCGCGCCATTATCCCGTCTTCGAATCTTGGAGGGTGGGATTATCCGGCAGGGATTCAAGTTGTAGGCGTCGAAACAATTAAAGATGCGATGCAAGTTGCGTTTGGACAGTAAAAGTTCACGGAACTGTTGGAAAAGCAGTTCCGATGTCCTTCTTTTTCTCCTACTTCGGAACTTCATTTATTTTAAAACGCTCCTAATAAAGAATGAAAAATGTATTGTAGGAAGGTTCTGAACGGCGGAAAAAATGGAAAACATGTATAGTTAAAAGTAAGATAAGGAGGTGTTGTACATGTTGAAAAGAGTGGTTCAGATCGGATTGATCCTCATTGGTGGAACGCTTGGTGTTTTATTTTTACCGCATTTATTTTCTTTATCTTCATTTACCTCGAAGCCGGTGATCGACAATCCGTATGTTGCCGCAACTTTGGGTGCTGTTTTACTATCTCTCATTGGTCTTGTAGTTACGGATCCTATTGTAAATTTCATTAAGTGGATGGAAGACCGGCTATTGAAGACCCCTATTTTCGATTTGCTGTTTGGAACAATTGGTCTGATTGTAGGTTTAAGTGTCGCTTTTCTCGTCAGCTTTGGTCTGAGCAGTGTGGAAATTGGATTCATTACATCTGTTCTGCCCGTCCTGCTCTCCATCTTATTAGGGTACCTTGGTTTCCAAGTTGGATTTAAAAAGAGAGAAGAATTTCTTCATGCTGTCTTGGCGATGAGAAGCAATACGCCTAAAAAGAAAGAGGCAAGTGATGCGTCTGCTCGCGGCCCCCAATCGAAAATGAATAAAATACTTGATACAAGTGTCATTATTGACGGCAGAATTGCGGACATTGCCGCAACAGGTTTTTTAGAAGGTCTGCTCGTTGTTCCTCAATTCGTTTTAACAGAGTTGCAGCATATCGCCGACTCATCGGATACATTGAAAAGGACGAAAGGGAGACGAGGTCTGGATGTGCTAAAGCGTCTACAAACAGATGACGGTCCGAATATTTTGATTACAGATGTGGATTTTAACGATGTCGCAGAAGTGGATTTAAAATTGGTCCGCTTAGCAAAGCAAATGAATGGCCTTGTCGTGACAAATGATTTCAATTTGAATAAAGTCGCTGATTTGCATGGGGTATCCGTGTTAAATATTAACGATTTGGCGAATGCTGTGAAGCCTGTCGTCATTCCAGGTGAGGAAATGCATGTGGCTGTCATTAAGGATGGCAAGGAATACAATCAGGGCGTCGCTTATTTGGAAGATGGGACGATGATTGTCATTGAAGATGGAAGATCACAAATTGGCCAATCCATTGACGTCGTTGTAACAAGTGTCTTGCAAACTTCTGCTGGCCGCATGATTTTTGCAAAGCCTAAAAACGGGAAAAGCGCCAAAGCGAACTGATATTATCCGGTCGAATGTAATAGGAAAATCCGGTCCGATTAGACCGAAGTCAATTGGTTGGCAAGAAAGATGAGGATTTGAAGATGGAACGTTATACAGTTATGATACCTGCTGCAGGAAGTGGGCAGCGCATGGGCGCCGGTATGAACAAGCTTTTTCTTAAATTGGATGGCAAGCCGATATTGATTCATACGCTTGAGGTTTTTGAAAATGATGCCTCCTGTTCAAACATCATTCTGTCGATAAAGGAATCAGAACGGACAGTGATTGAATCGATGCTTAATCGGTTTAGCATATCGAAAGTGGTGGCTCTTGTCGAAGGTGGCAACGAGCGACAACAGAGCGTAGCTGCCTGCCTGCGAGCATATGAGGGTAATGGCGTTGTTCTTGTTCATGACGCGGCTCGGCCTTTTATTGAACATGAAGTCATCGGCAAATTGGTTGAAGTTGCGAGCGTGCATGGAGCGGCTGTTGCCGGTGTTCCGGTAAAGGATACGATAAAGATTGTTGAAGATGGAATGGTTGCGGAAACCGTTGAGCGTTCGAAACTTTGGTCAATCCAAACACCGCAGGCATTCCGTTATGCTATATTGAAGGAAGCTTCCGATAAAGCGGAGGCCGAAGGATTTTTAGGCACAGACGAATCGATGATTGTTGAACGTTTAGGCTACTCTGTGCGAATTGTTGAAGGTACGTATGAAAATGTGAAAATGACGACGAAAGAAGACATAGTGTTTGGCGAAGCGCTATTGAGGCAAGGTCGGTAGGAGGAAATGATGATGATCCGTATTGGGCAAGGGTTTGATGTACATCAGTTTGAGGAAGGGCGCCCTTTAATTATTGGGGGAGTTACGATTCCGTACGAGAAAGGGCTGACAGGCCATTCAGATGCGGATGTTTTATTGCATACAGTGACGGATGCGGCACTTGGGGCAATCGGTGAAGGAGATATTGGCAGGCATTTCCCGGATACGGATGCTGCATTCAAGGATGCGGATTCTGCGGTTTTATTGGAGAAAATATGGGCGCTTGTAGAAGAGAAAGGATATCGTTTAGGCAATATTGATTGTACGATTATTGCCCAAAAACCGAAAATGGCGCCACATATTGATGCGATTCGTTCGAGAATTGCCGAGCTATTGAAGGCAGACGTGTCCCAAGTGAATGTAAAAGCGACAACGACGGAGAAATTGGGATTCACTGGGCGTGGAGAAGGAATCGCTTCTATGGCGACGATTCTTCTCATGAAAGATTGAGTTCTTTCAAATTGAATGAAGCAGTGTTAAAATGACACTGAATCAAATAAGAACGGAGATGCACGAATATGACAACTGAAGTACGCGTACGCTATGCGCCGAGCCCGACCGGCCATTTACATATTGGCGGTGCACGGACGGCTTTATTCAACTATTTGTTTGCACGTCATCACGGCGGCAAATTCATCGTCCGTATTGAAGATACGGATACGGAAAGAAATATTGAGGCTGGCGAATTATCACAGCTGGATAACTTGAAATGGTTAGGCATCGAACACGATGAGTCTGTTGACGTTGGCGGCGAATACGGTCCGTATCGTCAAATGGAAAGACTTGAATTATATACAAAGTATGCGCAAGAAATGTTGGAGAAAGGCCATGCGTATAAATGCTTCTGTACTTCTGAAGAATTGGAAGCGGAACGTGAAAGACAAAAAGCTGCAGGAGTGGCAGCGCCGATGTACGCAGGTACATGCCGTAATTTGACTGCTGAAGAAGTTGCGGAGAAGGAAGCGGCAGGCATGCCGTATACGATCCGCATGAGAGTACCTGAGAATGTAACATATGAAGTCGATGATCTTGTGCGCGGCTCTGTTTCCTTTGAATCGAAAGATATTGGCGACTGGGTTCTTGTGAAAGCAAATGGTATCCCTACGTACAACTTTGCTGTTGTTGTCGATGACCATTTAATGAAAATATCCCATGTTTTCCGTGGTGAAGAACATTTGACAAACACGCCAAAGCAACTGATGGTTTACGATGTGTTCGGATGGGAATCTCCTCGTTACGGTCATATGACGTTAATTGTCAATGAAGATCGTAAAAAACTTTCGAAGCGTGACGAATCAATTATTCAATTCATTTCACAATATAAAGAGTTAGGCTATTTGCCAGATGCAATGTTCAACTTCTTTGCGCTGTTAGGCTGGTCTCCAGGTGGGGAAGAGGAAATCTTCTCACGTGAACAGTTGATCGAGATGTTCGATGAAAGTCGTTTATCGAAGTCGCCTTCTATGTTTGACAAGCAAAAACTGACTTGGATGAACAACCAATATGTGAAGAAATTGAGCTTGGATGAGGTAATTGATCTGACATTGCCGCATCTTCAGGCAGCTGGCCGTGTCAATCAGGAAATGACCGAAGAGGAACGCAAATGGGTTCATGACTTGATCGCCCTGTACCAAGCGCAATTAAGCTATGGTGCAGAAATTGTCGAATTGACAGCCCAATTCTTCAACGATGATATTGAATATGATGAACAATCCAAGGAAATTCTCTCCGGAGAGCAAGTTCCTGAAGTGATGGCTTCTTTCGAACGTCAATTGAAGGCGCTTGAAACATTTGAGCCAGCGGCAATTAAAGCGGTAATTAAAGAAGTGCAAAAAGAGACGGGTCATAAAGGGAAAAACCTATTCATGCCGATTCGTGTCGTAACGACTGGGCAAGCGCACGGTCCGGAATTACCGGATTCCATCGCTTTGATCGGCAAGGAAAAAACAATTGAGCGGGTTGCGAAATTCGCAAAAGCGTAATGTAGTTGACATTTTAAACATTCTATGTAAAATTGACATACATCTATATTGAACGAAAGCATTGAGAAGGAGAAGTACAGATTGCATGCTCATTAGAGAGGATCATCACCGGCTGAAAGTGATCCGTGCCTCTGCGATTTGGAAATGCCCCTTTGAGCGCTGTGCCGAATCATAGTAGGCATAGACGTCTTGCCGGCGTTAGCGGCCTTAAGCGGGAAAGGCAGAAGCCTTTTCAAGTGGAGTGGAACCGCGCATTTTTGCGTCTCTGTCTATTTATGGACAGAGGCGTTTTTTATTGCTTTGCTTTGAAGACGTGTAAAGCGGTGCTTATGCTTGTTTGGAGAGCGATATGCGCTTAGGAAGGTGCTTATGCGCTTTTGATAGACTGTGTGCACATGAGGCCGGCATTTATGGATCATAGTTGGGCTTTTATGCGCTTTTGGGCTGCTTTATGCGTATTTCATCAGTTAATAAAGGAGGAAGGCAAGTGTTCCGTCGGATGAAGGAAGATATACGATGCGTTTTTGAACAGGACCCTGCGGCGAGAAGTTCAATTGAAGTGATATTGACGTATTCAGGATTGCATGCGGTTTGGCTGCATCGGATTGCACATTGGTTTTATAAAAGAAAATTATTGTTCATCGCAAGGGTGATTTCGCAAGTAGGCCGCTTTTTGACTGGCATTGAAATCCATCCGGGAGCGCGGATTGGTAGGCGTCTCTTCATTGACCACGGAATGGGTATTGTCATCGGGGAAACTTGTGAAATCGGTGATGATGTAACGCTCTACCAAGGTGTCACATTAGGAGGAACAGGGAAGGAAAAAGGAAAACGCCATCCTACGTTGCATAATAATGTGTTAGTTGCTTCAGGTGCAAAAGTATTAGGATCGATTACGATTGGAGAAAACAGTAAAATCGGTGCAGGATCAGTCGTGTTGAAGGATGTACCGGCAGATTCAACGGTCGTTGGAATCCCGGGGAAAGTGGTCATGATGAATGGTGTCCGCGTTAAGGATAGATTGGATCATCATAAGATGCCTGATCCTGTTGCCGATACTTGCAATCGCCTTGAAAATGAGATTATGCAGTTGAAGCAACGTCTTGCTCAATTGGAAAAGAAAGAGGGAGAAAAAGATGAGTATACAAATATATAACACATTGACGAGGAAAAAGGAGCCTTTCATTCCTTTAGAGGAAGGCAAGGTGAAAATGTACGTTTGCGGACCTACCGTATATAACTACATTCATATTGGGAATGCGAGACCAGTTATCGTATTTGATATGGTGCGCAGATATCTCGAATATAGAGGCTATGACGTGAAATTTGTTTCCAACTTTACAGATGTGGATGATAAAATTATAAAAACAGCTAATGAATTAGGCGAGGAAGTTGGAGAGCTGACAGAGCGGTTCATCAATGCTTACTTCGAAGATGTCACTGCTTTAGGATGCAGCAAAGCGGATGCCCATCCGCGAGTGACGGAGCATATCGATGATATTATCGCTTTCGTCCAAGTGCTCATCAATAAGGGGTACGCATACGAGTCGTCTGGAGATGTATATTACCGGACAAGGAAGTTTGAAGGATATGGCAAGCTTTCCCATCAATCAATCGACGAATTGAAAGTCGGCGCCCGGATTGAGGAAAGCGACATTAAAGAAAATGCTTTAGACTTTGCGCTATGGAAGTCGGCGAAAGAAGGAGAAATATCTTGGGATAGTCCATGGGGCCCTGGCCGTCCTGGGTGGCATATTGAGTGCTCGGTCATGGCACGCGAGCATTTGGGCGATACGATCGATATTCATGCGGGCGGGCAAGATTTGACATTCCCGCATCATGAAAATGAAATTGCGCAATCGGAAGCGATGACAGGCGAACCGTTCGCTCGTTATTGGATGCATAATGGCTATATTAATATTGATAATGAAAAAATGTCAAAATCACTCGGGAATTTCATTTTAGTCCATGATATCCGTAAAAAGATTGATCCGAAAGTACTTCGTTTCTTCATGCTATCTGTCCATTACCGTCACCCTGTGAATTTTTCGCAGGAGCTTGTTGAAAGTGCGGCGAATGGGTTAGAGCGTATTGAGACGGCTTATAATAATGTAAAGCATCGGTTGAGCTCCTCTGCGAACTTAGGAGATCAGAAGGATATTTGGATCTATAAAGCGGATGAAATTGTTCGTCAGTTCGAGGAAGCGATGGACGATGATTTTAACACAGCTAACGGCATTGCGGCGATCTTTGAATTAGTGAAGCTGTCGAATATGTATTTATTGGAAAAGAATACGGAAACAGTTGTTTTAGAACATTTCATTACTTTGTTTGATCAGCTCATGACGGTGTTAGGAATTCCGCTTCTTGAAGAAAGTATATTGGATGAGGAAGTTGAGGCTTTGATCGAGGAAAGATTAACGGCAAGAAGAGAGCGCAACTTTGCCCGGGCAGATGAAATTCGTGATAAGTTGAAGGCGCAAGGCATCCTTTTGGAAGATACCGCACAAGGCACAAGGTGGAAAAGGGGATGAGCAACGTGTATCAACTGAGACCCGCAGATGTGAAGCAATTAAATGCATTAGCGCTCGCTTATATGGGAGATGCTGTATATGAACAGGCGATCCGCGAACATCTTCTTCGTTCCGGGCGCGTGAAGCCAAACGTATTGCATAGAGAGGCGACGAAGTACGTGTCTGCGAAAGCACAAGCTGCCTCGGTCAAAAGAATGCAGGAAACCGGATTTTTGACCGAGGAAGAGCAGGCCGTTCTGCGCCGCGGACGGAATGCGAAGTCTGGCACTGTTCCGAAAAATACGGATGTGGTTACTTACAATCAAAGCTCAGGATTTGAAGCGGTAATTGGCTATTTATTTTTATTGGAAAGATATGACCGTGTCAATGAAGTGATTCGGGAAACGGTGAAATTGGTGGAAGGACCGAAAGAGGAGGCGGCAGCATGCAAGAAACAGAATTGATTGGCGGAAAGAACCCAGTCGTAGAAGCACTCCGCTCGGGCAGGGAATTGAATAAGATCTTCATTGCCGAAGGATTGAATAAAAAAAGCATCGGTGAAATTTTGTCGCTTGCCAAGAAGTCGGGAATCATTGTCCAGCCGGTTCCGAAGCAAAAATTGGACGGAATGTTAGATGTCAATCACCAAGGGATTATCGCATCGGTAGCAGCATACAGCTATGCAGAGCTTGATGATTTATTTGCGATAGCGGAAAACCGGGAGGAAGATCCGTTCTTCATCATTTTGGATGAATTGGAAGACCCTCATAACTTAGGATCCATTCTACGTACTGCTGATGCAGTCGGCGCGCACGGCGTCATCATTCCAAAGCGGCGCTCAGTTGGTTTGACTGGAGTAGTGGCGAAAGCTTCTACCGGTGCGATTGAGCATATCCCTGTCGTGCGTGTCAATAATCTTTCTCAAACTGTAGATGAATTAAAAAAGAGAAATGTTTGGATTGCCGGAACAGATGCAGCGGGATCACAGGACTATCGTTCAATGGACGCGACTTTGCCGCTCGCTATTATTATCGGGAGCGAAGGGAAAGGGATGTCGCGTATTTTGAAAGAGAAATGCGATTTTCTCTACCATTTGCCGATGGTAGGACATGTTACTTCCTTGAACGCTTCTGTAGCTGCTTCCATTTTGATGTATGAAGTGTTACGCAAGCGTTCGCCTGAACAGCCGTGACGATGAAAAAAGATATTTTGTTAGTCGACGGTTACAATGTGATCGGCGCTTGGCCTGAACTGCGTAAGTTGAAACGAGAAAGGCTTGCGGACGCGCGGGACAGGCTCATTGAACGAATGGCTGAATACCAAGCGCATACGGGATGGCGAGTCATTGTGCTATTTGACGCGCATTTGGTTCCCGGAATCGAAAGGAAAAATTCAAAACATAAATTGGAGATCATCTTTACGCGTGAAAATGAAACGGCTGATGAGCGGATTGAGAAATTAGTCGCTGAATTAAGCGGGCGACGAGTGCAAATTCACGTCGCTACTTCAGATCGGACAGAGCAATGGGTCATTTTCGCGCAAGGTGCCCTCCGCAAATCTGCAAGAGAATTGAAAATTGAGATGGATGAAATCGATAAATTGATTACGGACAAAGTAAAAGATATTCAAGATCAGCGCCCTTTTTCAAAGATTCCGCTGTCGGATGAAGTAGCGGAAATTTTCGAAAAGTGGAGACGTGGAATGAAATGAGCTGTTGACGCAAAAAAATTCCATACGGTATACTGTTTGAAACGGCAATAAGAATCGGGGTGTGTAGTAATTGGTGGGGAAGACTTACGCTCTAGAGAACTTGTCGGATTATACTTGTCTGTCCGATGAAGAGATTATTGTTCTAATTCAAAATGGTAGTACGGATGCACTTGATTACCTCATAACAAAATATCAATCTTTTGTTAAAATGAAAGCGCGATCATATTTCATGATGGGAGGAGATCGGGAAGATATCATTCAAGAGGGGATGATCGGACTTTACAAGGCAATCAGAGATTTCAAGGGTGATCGTTTAAGTTCTTTCAAAGTTTTTGCTGAACTATGTATTACAAGGCAAATCATTACGGCCATCAAGACGGCGACTCGGCAAAAACACATCCCTTTAAATACGTCAGTTTCGCTGGACAAGCCTGTTTTCGATGAGGAGTCGGACCGGACATTGTTAGATGTTATAGCGGGTTCGGTTCTTGACGATCCGGAAGATTTGATGATTCATAAAGAAGATTTTAATTTGATGGAAGAAGAGATCAATAAAGTGTTAAGTGGACTCGAAAAACAAGTGTTGTCGCTCTATTTGCAGGGCCAAACCTATCAGGAGATTTCCGATGAACTGAACCGCCAAGTGAAATCGGTCGACAATGCCTTGCAGAGAATAAAGCGTAAATTGGAGCGACATATGCAGTTGGATGTTGTGCAATAGAAAGCTATATTTGTTAGCTTCCAATGGATTTCCATCAAGTTGACAGCATGGTAGTAAGGTGTTACTCTTTAGCAAGACAATGTCCAGAATCTGTAGACAAGGGTGGTAAAATGTCTAAAAAAACAATCTTATGCTGCGACCGATGCGGTTCGCGGAATTATGTTGTTCCGGCTGGCAATGCCGAGCCGACTACCCGGCTTACAGTAAAGAAATTTTGCAAACATTGCAATGCACATACAGTACACAAACAGACAGTTTAACGCTATTCTTTCTTTCGAGAAAGGCAAAAGCGGATTATATTTCTTATGCTTTCAAAAGGCATAGTAGTTCACGGCAGCAATATATTTATTATTCGGAGGTTAACGATTACATGGGTAAGATAACCGGATTTTTAAAAGATGTCGTCTCTGAAATGAGGAAAGTTAGCTGGCCAAAACGTAAACAATTGACACGTTATACGATTGTCGTTATTACGACGGTTGTTTTCATGGCTATTTATTTCGGTCTTGTCGACTTGGGCATTTCAGAAGTAATGGAATGGTATCTTGCGTTATAATTAGTGAGCATGAATATCTTTTGTTGAAAAATATCCCGTCTGTTGTATGAACGGGTTTTTTCATTTTTAAAAAATGTAATTGTCGGGATCGGGCCATACTTGCTGAAGATTGAGTGTTCGGCTGTTTGTGCCGTAATTTCAAACGAATAGGAGGGACGGACGTCTAGTCCTCGTCATTATGGAGATGGAGAAAAATTGGTACGTTGTCCATACGTATTCTGGCTATGAAAACAAAGTAAAAGCCAACTTGGAAAAACGTGTTGAAACGATGGGCATGCAAGATAAAATATTCCGTGTTGTCATACCTGAGGAGCAAGAAACGGATATTAAAGATGGCAAGAAAAAAACTGTTATGAAAAAGACTTTCCCGGGCTATGTCCTTGTAGAATTGGTCATGACAGATGATTCTTGGTACGTTGTCCGGAATACACCTGGTGTCACTGGGTTCATCGGTTCGTCTGGCGGCGGCGCGAAACCGACTCCGCTATTGCCGGAAGAGGTCGAATTCATCCTTAAGCAAATGGGCATGAAAGAGCGTAAAACAGAAGTAGATTATGAGTTAGGCGAAATGATTCAAGTTTTAGAAGGGCCATTTGCTCATTTCCAAGGAAAAGTGGAAGAAATCGATGCGGACAAAGGCAAGGTGAAAGTTTCTGTCGACATGTTCGGAAGAGAAACAATTATGGAACTTGACTTTGAACAAGTTGAAAAATTATAAGGGATTCCTACTTGCAAGACATGCATAAAAGTGGTATCATTTCAAAGGTCAGACTGTCAACAGAATAGTCTGGACGGATTAACCAATTCTACCGGCAGAAACCGGCAGGCACATATTGAGTGGGAGGGGCGACCCAATTACCACATCACGGACTTAAGGAGGTGTGTCTCGTGGCTAAAAAAGTAACGAAGATTGTTAAATTGCAAATCCCAGCAGGTAAAGCGAATCCAGCTCCACCAGTTGGACCGGCTCTTGGTCAAGCAGGTGTCAACATCATGGGATTCTGTAAAGATTTCAACGCACGTACAGCAGATCAAGCAGGCTTAATCATCCCTGTTGAAATAACTGTATTCGAGGACCGTTCATTCACATTCATTACAAAAACACCACCAGCAGCAGTATTGCTGAAGGTTGCAGCGAATCTTCAAAAAGGTTCTGGTGAGCCGAACAAGAAGAAAGTTGCTACTGTAAAACGTGATAAAGTTCGCGAAATTGCAGAACAAAAGATGCAGGATCTAAACGCGGCGTCAGTCGAAGCGGCGATGGCAATGGTTGAAGGTACTGCACGCAGTATGGGAATCACGATCGAAGACTGATTTTCCATATCGCGATGTTTCTTTGTAGTGGGGGTTGCGCTTGTTCATCGAACACGCAACCCTTATTCGTGGGAGGTTCAATCCGTTAAAACCACAAACGAGGAGGAAATTTATAATGGTTAAAAGAGGTAAAAAATTCACTGAAGCGGCGAAGCTTGTAGATCGCACAAAAGCATATGATGTAAAAGAAGCGATCGAGCTTGCGAAAAAAACAAGTACAGTAAACTTTGACGCTACTGTGGAAGTTGCATTCCGTCTTGGTATTGACACTCGTAAAAACGATCAGCAAATCCGTGGGGCAGTCGTGCTTCCAAACGGTACTGGTAAAACTCAACGCGTATTAGTTTTCGCTAAAGGCGAAAAATTAAAAGAAGCGGAAGCTGCTGGTGCAGACTACGTTGGCGACGCGGAGTACATCAATAAAATCCAACAAGGTTGGTTCGAATTTGACGTAATCGTTGCAACTCCTGACATGATGGGTGAAGTTGGTAAAATCGGTCGTGTATTAGGACCGAAAGGCCTTATGCCGAACCCTAAAACAGGTACTGTAACATTTGATGTTGCGAAAGCTGTTGAAGAAATCAAAGCAGGTAAAGTTGAATATCGTGCAGATAAAGCTGGTATCATCCACGCTCCTATCGGCAAAGCATCTTTCGATAACGAAAAGCTTGAAGAGAACTTCTTGACTGTTTTTGAAACAATTCAAAAAGCGAAACCTGCTGCTGCAAAAGGAACTTATATGAAGTCTGTAAACATTACAACTACTATGGGTCCTGCAGTGAAAATCGATCCAACATCTGTTGTAATTAAATAAAACCATTGACAAACTGATTTTCATATAGTAAGATTCGTTTGTTGTATAATCACTCATTTGTACCGTAGACAGCAGGTGCGTACTTCGCTTAATTTCCTGCCGAGGACAAGACGCTCTTTTATTAAAGATGACGACTTTTCAGCCCTCATGTCTACTTTTGTATGACATGAGGGCTTTTCATATCGGTATAAGTGACCCAAATCTTATAGGAGGTGTCAAGATGAGCAAAATTATTGAAGCTAAACAAGCGGTCGTTGAAGAGATTTCAGGCAAGTTGAAATCAGCTGTTTCTGTTGTCGTTGTTGACTATCGCGGTCTTAACGTCAGCCAAGTGACAGAGCTTCGTAAACAACTTCGTGAAGCGGGCATCGATTTTAAAGTTTACAAAAACTCTATGACTCGCCGTGCAGCTGAAGCTGCTGGACTTGAAGGATTGAACGAACACTTGACAGGACCAAACGCAATCGCATTTTCTGAAGAAGATGTTGTTGCTCCTGCAAAAATCCTTAACGAATTTGCTAAAAATAACGAACAACTTGAAATTAAAGCAGGCGTGATTGAAGGTACAATCGCATCGGTTGAAGAAGTGAAAGCATTGGCTGATCTTCCATCCCGCGAAGGACTTCTTTCTATGCTACTCAGCGTACTGCAAGCTCCAATGCGCAACTTCGCGCTTGCGACAAAAGCAGTTGCAGAGCAAAAAGAGGAACAAGGCGCTTAAGTTTGTGGCGTGAACGAAAATATACGGGTTAAACCCGAAAAAACCTATTTAGGAGGAAAATATAATGACTAAAGAACAAATCCTTGACGCGATTAAAGAAATGACAGTTCTTGAATTGAATGACCTTGTAAAAGCAATCGAAGAAGAATTCGGCGTAACTGCTGCAGCTCCTGTTGCAATGGTTGGCGGTGCAGGTGCTGGTGAAGCTGCTGCAGAACAAACAGAATTCGAAGTGGTTCTTGCTTCTGCTGGAGACCAAAAAATTAAAGTTATCAAAGTTGTTCGCGAAATCACTGGCCTTGGCTTGAAAGAAGCGAAAGAAGTAGTTGATAACGCTCCAAAAGCAATTAAAGAAGGCGTTTCTAAAGAAGAAGCTGAAGAAATGAAAGCTAAACTTGAAGAAGTTGGCGCAGCTATCGAACTTAAGTAATTTGAAATAGTGAAGAAAAGCTCGTCGAAAAGGACGGGCTTTTCTTCGTTTTTTTATACCGGCAGAGTCTGGATGAAAACAAACGTGTATAGTGAGAAATTCGTTAAAATGCAACAGTGTGTAGTTTTTAGTTTTAAATTGGCTAGCCTTTCGGTGAGGAAGGAGAATGATTATGTCTGAACATTACTACTCGAAAAACCCCTCGGTAAAGAGCGATCCGAAAGAGTGGAGTGCGACGATCCGAAATAAGCAGTTTCATTTCGAAACAGACGCAGGCGTATTTAGTAAAGGTGATGTTGACTTTGGCTCTCGTCTTCTAGCGGAATCTTTTTGCTTGCCTGATGTCGATGGTCCGTTATTAGATGTCGGCTGCGGATATGGCCCGATCGGGTTATCGATCGCCGTTTCTTTTCCGAATCGGAATGTCCATATGGTAGATGTGAACGAAAGAGCGTTATCGTTAGCAAAACGTAATGCCGAAAGAAATGGCGCAGAAAATGTGGAAATTTATCCAAGCGATGCGCTTTCTGCTGTAACGAGAGATGGATTTGCCGCTGTTTTAACAAATCCGCCAATCCGGGCAGGAAAAGAGACGGTGTTCAACATTTACGAAGGTGCATTTTCGAAATTGGCAAAGGGTGGAGAGCTGTGGGTCGTCATTCAAAAGAAACAAGGTGCTCCTTCGACGATGAACCGGCTGGAGGAACTTTTCGGCAACGTGGAAACTGTTGCAAAAAAGAAAGGCTACTTTATAGTAAAGAGTAAAAAGTCTTGACTATAGGCTGATGGTATGATAGCATTGGAAAATGCAAATATTATAATGCGGTCGTGTGCCCTTTTGCATAAATTTTGAATTGTTAGGGCATGCTGGCGATGGATAAAAGATTGTGAAACCGAAAATGAGCTCTTGCCGGAACTCGTTTTCTTTTTGTTTTTTCGATATCATACACTATTTTTATGATTTCGCAAAGGACTAATATTGTTTGAGGGGTGAAAGAGTTGACAGGTCATTTAGTTCAGTATGGTCAACACCGTCAGCGCAGAAGTTTTGCGCGAATCAATGAAGTTCTTGAATTGCCGAACTTGATTGAGATTCAGACGGCATCTTATGAGTGGTTCTTGGAAGAAGGTCTGCGTGAAATGTTCCGCGATATTTCCCCTATTCAAGACTTTACGGGGAATCTATCTTTGGAATTTATCGATTATCAACTTGGTGAGCCGAAATACCCTGTTGATGAATCGAAGGAGCGCGATGTTACGTATGCAGCACCACTCCGGGTGAAAGTACGCTTGCACAACAAGGAAACTGAAGAAGTGAAAGAGCAGGACGTTTTCATGGGTGACTTCCCGCTTATGACTGAGAACGGAACTTTCATCATCAATGGTGCGGAAAGGGTAATCGTATCCCAATTAGTACGTTCCCCGAGCGTCTATTTTAACGATAAGACAGATAAAAACGGTAAACGTGGCTTTGCTGCTACTGTAATACCGAACCGTGGTGCTTGGCTTGAATACGAAACGGATGCAAAAGATGTTGTGCATGTGCGCATCGACCGTACGCGTAAGCTGCCAATTACTGTGTTATTGCGCGCGCTTGGATTCTCGAGCGACCAAGAAATTATTGAGTTGATTGGTGATAACGAGTATTTGCGCAATACGTTAGAAAAAGATAACACGGAAAACTCGGAAAAAGCATTGCTTGAAATTTATGAGCGCCTGCGTCCAGGTGAGCCACCTACTTTGGATAGCGCGAAAAGCCTTTTATACTCCCGTTTCTTCGACCCAAAAAGATATGATTTGGCAAACGTAGGCCGTTATAAGATGAATAAAAAACTTCACCTTCAAAACCGTCTGTTCAACCAAATCGTTGCTGAAACGTTGGTTGATCCGGAGACAGGAGAAATTCTTGTTGAGAAGGATCAGTTGATTGATCGTAGAACTTTGGATCGTTTATTGCCTTACTTTGAAAATGGAGTAGGCGTTCAGGAAATTTCCCATGTGGGCGGTGTCTTGGACGAGGATATTACGATTCAAACGGTCAAAATTTATGCTCCGAAAAGCGAAGAGAAGCAGGTAATTAATGTCATATCCAATGCGAATATCGACGAAGCTATCAAGCATGTGACACCAGCTGACATCGTGGCTTCAATTAGCTATTTCTTCAACTTGCTACATGGCGTTGGAAACACGGATGATATTGACCACTTGGGTAATCGTCGTTTGCGCTCTGTCGGTGAATTACTGCAAAACCAATTCCGTATCGGGCTTTCCCGTATGGAACGTGTTGTAAAAGAGCGGATGTCAATTAACGATACACAATCGATTGTTCCCCAACAATTGATTAATATCCGTCCGGTTATCGCTTCGATCAAAGAATTCTTTGGAAGCTCCCAGCTATCCCAGTTCATGGATCAGACGAACCCATTAGCAGAATTGACGCACAAACGTCGTTTATCTGCCCTTGGGCCTGGTGGTTTGACAAGGGAACGAGCAGGGATGGAAGTGCGAGATGTTCACTATTCCCACTATGGGCGTATGTGTCCAATCGAAACACCGGAAGGTCCGAACATCGGGCTAATCAATTCACTCTCTACATTTGCACGCGTCAACAAGTTTGGCTTCATCGAGACGCCTTATCGGAAGGTAGATCCTGAAACGAACCGTGTGACAGACCAAATTGATTATTTGACAGCTGATATTGAAGACAACTATATCGTTGCACAAGCGAACGCTCCTTTGAACGAAGATGGCTCTTATGTTAATCCTGAAGTAGTAGGGCGTTTCCAAGGGGATAATACAGTATTTAAGCGCGAACAGATCGACTACATGGACGTATCTCCTAAACAGGTAGTTTCTGCGGCGACAGCTTGTATTCCTTTCCTTGAAAATGACGACTCCAACCGTGCATTGATGGGAGCGAACATGCAACGTCAAGCGGTGCCGTTGTTGAACCCAGAAGCTCCGTTCGTCGGTACAGGTATGGAACACGTATCTGCACGCGACTCAGGTGCTGCTGTCTTAGCTAAATTCCATGGGATTGTTGAGCATGTTGAAGCGAAAGAAATTCGCATTCGTCGTATTGAAACAGTCGATGGCAAAGAAGTGAAAGGCGACTTGACGGTTTACAAGCTTGAGAATTTTATTCGTTCGAACCAAGGAACATGCTACAACCAACGTCCGATCGTCCGTGTCGGAGATCGTGTAAAACCACGTGATATTATTGCGGATGGTCCTTCAATGGACAATGGTGAATTGGCATTGGGCCGAAATGTCCTTACTGCATTCATGACATGGGATGGTTATAACTATGAGGACGCGATCATCATGAGTGAAAGACTTGTGAAAGATGATGTCTTCACTTCTATTCATATTGAAGAATATGAATCCGAAGCCCGCGATACAAAATTAGGGCCTGAAGAAATTACGAGAGACATTCCGAACGTCGGTGAAGAAGCGCTTCGCAACTTGGATGATCGAGGCATTATCCGTATCGGTGCTGAAGTAAGAGATGGCGACATCCTTGTCGGGAAAGTGACACCTAAAGGGGTTACTGAATTGACTGCGGAAGAGCGTCTATTGCATGCGATTTTCGGTGAAAAAGCTCGCGAAGTGCGGGATACGTCTTTACGTGTACCACACGGCGCTGGCGGTATCGTCTTGGATGTAAAAGTATTTAACCGTGAAGATGGAGATGAATTGCCTCCTGGCGTCAACCAATTGGTTCGTGCGTATATCGTTCAGAAGAGAAAGATATCTGTAGGGGACAAGATGGCAGGGCGTCACGGTAACAAAGGGGTTATCTCCCGCATACTTCCTGAAGCGGATATGCCTTACTTACCGGATGGCACACCGATCGATGTCATGTTGAATCCATTAGGCGTACCTTCTCGGATGAACATCGGACAGGTATTGGAAATGCACTTAGGAATGGCTGCTCGCAACTTAGGTGTCCATATGGCAACCCCTGTTTTCGATGGTGCAAACGAAGAAGATGTGTGGGAAACAATGGAAGAAGCGGGCATGAATAGAGACGGTAAAACGGTTCTTTATGATGGACGCACTGGCGAACCATTCGACAACCGAGTTTCAGTTGGTGTCATGTACCTTATCAAGCTTGCCCACATGGTTGACGATAAATTGCACGCGCGTTCCACAGGTCCTTACTCACTCGTTACACAACAACCGTTGGGTGGTAAAGCTCAATTTGGAGGACAGCGTTTCGGTGAGATGGAAGTTTGGGCACTTGAAGCGTATGGTGCTGCCTATACATTGCAAGAAATTCTTACAGTGAAGTCGGATGACGTAGTCGGCCGTGTGAAAACATACGAAGCAATTGTCAAAGGCCAAAGTGTACCGCAACCTGGCGTTCCTGAATCCTTCAAAGTATTAATCAAAGAACTTCAAAGCTTAGGCTTGGATGTGAAAATGCTCACTGAGGATTTCGAGGAAATCGAAATGCGCGACTTGGACGAAGACGACGACATGCAACCAACTGACGCACTAAACCTAATGACAGAAGACCAACCAGTATAATCAAAAGCGAAGAACGCCGTTTAGCCTCGACAGGCGTTGGAGGGCTTGAACATAAGGCGCTCTCTGCCTTATGAAAGGAAGGCAGTCTAAAATCGTCGCGTCCTGTGACAACGACTGCATGACCTGCATCGTGCAGGCCCAAACGACCCGAGAGGCTGGCGTTCGGAGTCTGGACGTAATCAAAAGCGGAAAGGGGCGTTAAGCGACGTAGAAACTGGAGATCCCTCGTACGAGATAAAGGAAACACGGTAAGCGCAGCGATCCGATGTTGACTTATCGCAGGGAGGGGGATTGAAGTTTCCTAGTCGCTGCCCCTTGAAGTCTGGACGAACCAAAAGCGAAGAACACCGCTTAGCCTCGATAGGCGTTTAGCCTTTTGAAGCTCAAAAAAATAGCAGCAGTAATTTTTGAATAGATACGTATGATTGACTTGTGCAATTGAATAGGGTCCCAACCCCGTGTTTCGGCTTGGGGACCCTTCTTTTAACGATAAAATTGAAGCCATCGCGGAGATAAGATTAGAGGGAGGTAGGCTCCTTGATAGATGTAAACAATTTTGAGTATATGAAAATCGGACTCGCTTCACCGGATAAGATTCGTTCTTGGTCATATGGAGAAGTGAAAAAGCCTGAAACAATCAACTACCGTACATTGAAGCCGGAGAAGGATGGACTGTTCTGTGAACGGATCTTCGGACCTACTAAAGACTGGGAGTGCCATTGCGGTAAGTACAAACGAGTTCGCTACAAAGGTGTAGTTTGTGACCGTTGCGGAGTAGAAGTTACGCGTCAAAAAGTCCGCCGGGAACGAATGGGCCATATTGAATTGGCGGCTCCGGTAACACATATTTGGTATTTCAAAGGAATTCCGAGCCGTATGGGTCTCATTTTAGATATGACGCCTCGTGCCTTGGAAGAGATTATCTATTTTGCATCTTATGTCGTAATTGATCCGGCAGATACGCCTTTGGAAAGAAAGCAACTTCTTTCAGAAAAGGAATATCGACTTTACCGTGAAAAGTATGGCTCTAAATTTCAAGCGCTAATGGGCGCTGAAGCAATCGAACAGCTTTTAATGGCAATCGATTTGGATAAGGAAACAGAAGCATTGAAGGAAGAGCTGAAAACTGTTCAAGGACAACGTCGTACTCGTGCGATCAGACGCTTGGAAGTTGTCGAGTCTTTCCGGAATTCAGGCAACCGTCCTGAGTGGATGGTACTTGAAGTACTACCTGTCATCCCTCCTGAATTGCGTCCCATGGTTCAATTGGACGGCGGTCGTTTTGCAACATCTGACTTGAATGACCTTTACCGTAGAGTGATTAACCGGAACAACCGTCTGAAAAGACTGCTTGATCTTGGAGCGCCGGGAATTATCGTTCAAAACGAGAAGCGTATGCTTCAAGAAGCGGTAGATGCCCTTGTTGACAATGGCAGACGTGGACGCCCAGTAACAGGACCGGGTAACCGCCCGTTAAAATCCCTCTCCCATATGTTGAAAGGGAAACAAGGTCGTTTCCGTCAAAACTTATTGGGTAAACGGGTCGACTATTCAGGTCGTTCGGTAATCGTCGTAGGACCGAATTTGAAAATGTATCAATGTGGGTTGCCGAAAGAAATGGCAATTGAGCTTTTCAAGCCTTTCGTCATGAAAGAGCTTGTTGAGCGCGGACTTGCGCATAACATTAAAAGTGCTAAGCGGAAAATTGAAAGACTTCATTCGGAAGTATGGGACGTCCTTGAAGATGTCATAAAAGAACATCCTGTTCTATTGAACCGCGCCCCTACGCTTCACAGATTAGGGATCCAAGCTTTCGAGCCGATGTTGGTAGAAGGCCGCGCCATCCAGCTTCACCCGTTAGTATGTACGGCTTACAATGCCGACTTTGACGGTGACCAAATGGCGGTTCACGTTCCTTTATCAGCAGAAGCGCAAGCGGAAGCACGTCTGTTAATGCTTGCAGCACAAAACATCTTGAACCCGAAAGATGGTAAGCCGGTTGTTACGCCTTCTCAGGATATGGTTTTAGGTAACTACTATCTCACATTGGAACGTAAAGGCGCTATCGGTGAAGGTACGGTATTCAGCGATATGAACGAAGCGTTGATCGCGTATCAGAACGGGCATGTCCACTTGCATTCCCGCATCGCGATTCAAGCAGGCTCATTGAACAACCCGACATTTACGGAAGAGCAAAACCGTAAATTGCTCTTAACGACAGTAGGTAAACTTATTTTCAATGAAATCTTGCCGGAAACATTCCCGTACATTAACGAACCGACAGATCATAACTTACAAATGGAAACGCCAGATAAATACTTCGTTGAAGGTACAGTAAATATTAAAGAACATCTTGAGCAAGCCGAATTGGTACTTCCGTTCAAGAAGAAAATTCTTGGTAATATTATCGCGGAAATCTTTAAGAGATTCCACATTACGGAAACTTCCAAAATGCTGGACCGCATGAAAAATCTTGGCTTCAAATATTCGACAAGAGCGGGCATTACAGTCGGAATTTCCGACATTGTCGTTCTTCCGAACAAAGATGAGATTCTCCAAGAGGCTCAAGATAAAGTTGATAAGGTTACGCAACAATTCCGTCGTGGTTTAATTACGGAAGAAGAGCGTTATGATCGTGTCATTTCTTATTGGAGTAATGCGAAAGATATCATTCAAGACAAACTGATGGATTCCTTGGAAAATACGAACCCGATCTATATGATGAGTGATTCCGGAGCCCGGGGTAATGCGTCTAACTTTACACAGTTAGCAGGGATGCGTGGATTGATGGCCAACCCGGCTGGACGTATTATTGAGTTGCCGATCAAATCATCGTTCCGTGAAGGGTTAACCGTATTGGAATATTTCATCTCCACTCACGGTGCTCGTAAAGGTCTCGCGGATACAGCTCTGAAAACTGCCGACTCAGGTTACTTGACACGCCGTCTCGTTGACGTTGCACAAGATGTCATCGTTCGTGAAGATGATTGTGGAACAGATCGCGGCCTTGAAATTACGGCGCTTACGGAAGGCTCTGAAATCATCGAAACATTGGAAGAGCGAATTGAAGGACGCCATGCGAAGAAGACGATTCGTCATCCAGAAACGAAGGAAGTCATCGTTGAGAAAGATGCTTTAATTACTGCTGATTTAGCTCGGGCAGTCGTTGATGCGGGAATCGAAAAAGCGACGATCCGCTCGGCGTTTACATGTAATACAAAACACGGCGTATGTAAAAAATGCTACGGCATCAACTTGGCTACTGGTGAAGCGGTTGAAGTTGGCGAAGCAGTCGGTATTATCGCCGCTCAATCAATCGGTGAACCAGGTACACAGCTGACGATGCGTACATTCCATACCGGCGGTGTTGCAGGAGACGATATCACTTCCGGTCTTCCGCGTATTCAAGAGATTTTCGAAGCGCGTAATCCGAAAGGTCAGGCAGTCATCTCCGAAATTAAAGGTACTGTGTCCGACATCGATGAAATTCGAGAAGGGCAAAAAGAAATTACAATTCAAGGCGAAGTCGAAACTCGAAAATATTTGGCACCATACAATGCTCGCCTAAAAGTTCAAGTTGGCGATGAAATTGATCGTGGAGACAATATTACAGAAGGTTCGGTAGACCCGAAAGAATTGATTATCGTTAAAGACGTTGCTACGGTTCAAGAATACTTACTGAAAGAAGTTCAAAAAGTATACCGTATGCAAGGTGTAGAAATCGGTGATAAACACGTCGAAGTTATGGTTCGCCAAATGCTTCGTAAAGTCCGTGTCATCGAAGCGGGAGACACAGATCTTCTACCAGGATCCCTGCTCGATATTCACCAATTCTCAGAAGCGAATGAAACTGTATTGAAAGAGGGCAAGGTTCCTGCGACTTCACGTCCGGTTATACTCGGTATTACGAAAGCATCGCTTGAAACTGAATCATTCCTATCTGCAGCTTCATTCCAAGAAACGACTCGTGTCCTAACTGACGCAGCCATCAAAGGCAAAACAGACGAATTATTAGGTCTGAAAGAAAACGTCATTATCGGGAAGTTAGTTCCAGCTGGAACAGGTATGCAGCGTTACCGCCATATCGAAATGGAACGTGAAGAGGAAGAAGCTTCAGCAGTCGGTGCAGAATAAACGACATATAGTCAGGGAAATGGGGGAGTAAAATTTCTCCCCCATTTTTCGATTATCTGTTGACAGTTTTCTACGCAAGTGGTAATATACAAAAGGTTGATAGTTGAATGTCTGTACTTTGGAGGATATCATCATGTCTTATGATAAAGTCGAGCAGGCAAAAGATACGATCATCGGTACAAAGCAAACAGTAAAAGCAATACGAGCTGGTATCGTACAGAAAGTCGTCATTGCGGAGGATGCGGAACAAAGGCTTGTCTCTTCGGTTATCGAAGAAGCTAAGACGCATAATATTCCCATAGTTTATGTCGATTCAAGAGAAAAATTAGGTCGGGCATGCGGCATACAAGTCGGTGCAGCAACAGTTGCAATTACTGATTGATGGTTTTTGTGTTAATGAAAACACAAAGACTTTGTTTTTACCCCAAAAATGAACCACCTGGATGTGTGGTCTTATGAAAAGCACAGTGAAAGGAGGAAAATCCGATGCCTACAATTAACCAATTGGTCCGTAAACCTCGTAAATCGAAATCGGACACTTCCAAGGCACCAGCACTCGGAAAAAGTTATAACAGCTTCAAAAAGTCGATGACAAACGTCAACTCGCCACAAAAAAGAGGTGTTTGTACTCGTGTGGGTACAATGACTCCGAAGAAACCGAACTCGGCTCTTCGTAAATATGCGCGTGTACGTTTGACTAACACTTTGGAAGTTAACGCATATATCCCTGGTGAAGGCCACAACCTTCAAGAACACAGCGTTGTTCTAATCCGTGGAGGACGTGTTAAAGACTTACCGGGTGTTCGTTACCACATCGTTCGTGGCGCGCTTGATACTGCTGGTGTTACTGGCCGTATGCAAAGCCGTTCACAATACGGTGCTAAGAAACCTAAAGAAAAGAAAAACTAATAACGAAATGATCATTTCGAAAGGAGGAAAACAATATGCCTCGTAAAGGTCCTGTTGCAAAACGCGACGTATTACCGGATCCAATTTACAATTCGAAGCTTGTCACTCGTCTTATCAACAAAATGATGGTAGACGGTAAAAAAGGTACATCACAAAAAATCCTCTATGGTGCGTTCGAGCTTGTTAAAGAACGTTCTGGTAAAGATCCAATCGAAGTATTTGAAGCTGCATTGAACAATGTAATGCCTGTACTTGAAGTGCGTGCTCGCCGTGTCGGCGGTGCGAACTATCAAGTTCCGGTCGAAGTACGTCCAGAGCGCCGTACAACACTTGGTCTGCGCTACCTTGTAAACTACTCACGCACTCGCGGTGAAAAAACGATGGAAGAACGTCTTGCGAACGAAATTCTTGACGCTTCCAACAACACAGGTGCATCCGTTAAACGTCGTGAGGAAATGCACAAAATGGCAGAAGCGAACAAAGCATTCGCTCACTACCGCTGGTAAGATCGGACGGTTTATCTTTATTCAGCAGAAGGTTGCCGCCTCTAAAGGTATCGAGATGCATGTAATTTTGTATACTGCTTAGCGGGTGTTGAGATTCAGCTGAACAAAGATAAAAGCCTCCGGCGGATGTCAAGGATTTTTAAGGGAAGGTTTTCGAGCTTGTTCGAAAAAATCCTGACACAATCACGCCGAGGCGTGATTGATTGACACCTTAATCCGAAACGGAAGGAGATATACAAAATGGCTAGAGAGTTCTCCTTAGAGAATACTCGTAACATTGGTATCATGGCTCATATCGACGCTGGTAAAACAACGACGACTGAGCGGATCCTTTTTTACACAGGTAAGATCCATAAGATTGGAGAAACTCACGAAGGTGCTTCCCAAATGGACTGGATGGAGCAGGAGCAAGAGCGTGGTATCACGATCACTTCCGCTGCAACAACAGCTTCATGGAAAGGCCATCGTGTAAACATCATCGATACACCAGGACACGTGGACTTCACAGTTGAGGTTGAACGTTCCCTGCGTGTTCTTGATGGGGCTGTAACAGTTCTTGATGCACAGTCAGGTGTTGAACCTCAAACTGAAACAGTTTGGCGTCAAGCGACTACTTATGGCGTACCTCGTATTGTATTCGTCAATAAGATGGACAAGACAGGTGCGGATTTCCTTTATTCTGTAGGCACGCTTCATGACCGTCTACAAGCGAATGCTCATCCGATTCAATTGCCGATCGGTTCCGAAGATAACTTCAGCGGAATCATCGACTTGGTTGAGATGAAAGCTACTATGTACGGTAATGACCTTGGAACAGATACAACTGTTGAGGAAATTCCTGAAGAATATAAAGCGCAAGCTGAAGAATACCGTGAGAAATTAATCGAAGCTGTCGTTGATTTCGATGAAGACCTCATGGAAAAATACCTCGGTGGAGAAGAACTTTCAATTGAGGAAATCAAAACTGCAATCCGTAAAGCGACACTTGCGGTAGAATTCTACCCAGTAGTTTGCGGTACTGCGTTTAAAAACAAAGGGGTTCAATTGGTTCTTGATGCAGTAGTTGACTACTTGCCATCACCACTTGACATCCCTGCAATGACTGGTATCAATCCTGATACTGAAGAAGAAGAAGAACGTCATGCAAGCGATGAAGAGCCATTCTCTGCTCTTGCATTCAAAGTTATGACTGACCCTTATGTTGGTAAACTTACATTCTTCCGAGTTTACTCAGGTGTACTTGAATCAGGTTCTTATGTACAAAACTCTACAAAAGGCAAACGTGAGCGTGTAGGCCGTATCCTACAAATGCACGCGAACAGCCGTGAAGAAATTGCTGAAGTTCACTCTGGTGAAATTGCTGCAGCAGTTGGTCTGAAAGATACTGGAACAGGTGACACGCTTTGTGACGACAAAGCACCGATCATCCTTGAGTCTATGGAATTCCCTGAGCCTGTTATCTCGGTTGCGATCGAACCGAAAACAAAAGGCGACCAAGACAAAATGGGTACTGCTCTTGCGAAGCTTCAAGAAGAAGACCCTACATTCCGCGCTCATACAGACCAAGAAACAGGAGAAGTTATCATCGCAGGTATGGGTGAGCTTCACCTTGACATTATCGTTGACCGCTTGAAACGTGAGTTTAAAGTAGAAGCGAATGTTGGAGCACCACAAGTATCTTATCGTGAAACATTCCGTAGCGCTGCGGAAGTTGAAGGTAAGTTCGTACGCCAGTCTGGTGGACGTGGTCAATACGGTCACGTTTGGATCGAATTCTCTCCAAACGAAGAAGGAAAAGGCTTCGAATTCCAAAATGCAATCGTCGGTGGTGTCGTTCCTCGTGAATACATTCCATCCGTTGAAGCAGGTCTTCGCGATGCTCTTGACAACGGGGTATTGGCAGGCTATCCATTGATCGACATTAAAGCTCGTCTATTCGACGGTTCTTACCATGACGTTGACTCCAATGAGATGGCGTTTAAAATTGCAGCATCTATGGCACTTAAAAATGCCGCATCAAAATGTAACCCAGTTCTTCTTGAACCAATGATGAAAGTTGAAGTCATTATTCCAGAAGAGTACATGGGAGACATCATGGGTGATATTACATCACGCCGTGGTCGCGTTGAAGGTATGGATGCACGTGGTAACGCACAAGTTGTTCGTGCAATGGTACCACTTGCTGAAATGTTCGGCTACGCAACTTCACTTCGCTCGAATACACAAGGTCGCGGAGTATTCTCGATGGTATTCGATCACTATGAAGATGTACCGAAATCAATCGCTGAAGAAGTTATCAAGAAAAATAAAGGCGAATAAGCTAGTTTCGACTTGTTTCTAAAGATAATTACTTGTAAGATATGGATAGTTGGAGGGAATTCATTTCTCCAGCTTCCATAGCTATAAAAAAATCAAACACATTCATATTTTTAAGGAGGAATTCCAAAATGGCTAAAGAAAAATTCGACCGCTCCAAGGAGCATGCTAACGTTGGTACAATCGGTCACGTTGACCATGGTAAAACAACTTTGACTGCTGCAATCGCAACAGTTCTTTCAAAAAGAATGGGT
The DNA here is from genome assembly GCF_037144575.1 of Sporosarcina sp. USHLN248. Lineage (NCBI taxonomy): Bacteria > Bacillati > Bacillota > Bacilli > Caryophanales > Caryophanaceae > Sporosarcina > Sporosarcina sp. USHLN248. The sequence continues at coordinate 27,173 of NZ_JBBCZC010000010.1, read as the reverse complement.
GGAGAAGCGAAATCATACGCTGACGTAGATAACGCTCCAGAAGAAAAAGAGCGTGGTATTACAATCAGTACTTCTCACATCGAGTACGAAACTGAAAAACGCCACTACGCACACGTTGACTGCCCAGGTCACGCTGACTATGTTAAAAACATGATCACAGGTGCTGCTCAAATGGACGGCGGAATTTTGGTTGTTTCCGCAGCTGATGGCCCAATGCCACAAACTCGTGAGCACATCCTTCTTTCTCGTCAAGTAGGTGTTCCTTACCTAGTTGTATTCATGAACAAATGTGACATGGTTGACGACGAAGAGCTTCTAGAGCTTGTTGAAATGGAAATCCGTGACCTTCTTTCTGAGTACGAATTCCCTGGCGATGATATCCCAGTGATTAAAGGTTCTGCTCTTAAAGCGCTTGAAGGTGAAGCTGAGTGGGAAGAAAAAATCGTTGAGCTTATGAACGCTGTTGACGAATACATTCCAACTCCAGAACGCGACACTGAAAAACCATTCATGATGCCAGTTGAGGACGTATTCTCTATCACTGGTCGTGGTACAGTAGCAACTGGCCGTGTTGAGCGTGGCCAAGTTAAAGTCGGTGACGTTGTTGACATCATCGGTTTGTCTGAAGAACCAAAATCTACAACTGTTACAGGTGTAGAAATGTTCCGTAAGCTTCTTGACTATGCTGAAGCTGGCGACAACATCGGTGCACTTCTTCGTGGTGTTTCACGTGAAGACATCGAACGTGGTCAAGTACTTGCTAAACCAGGTACAATCACACCACACACTAAATTCAAATCAGAAGTTTATGTTCTTTCAAAAGAAGAAGGTGGACGTCACACTCCATTCTTCTCTAACTATCGCCCACAGTTCTACTTCCGTACAACTGACGTAACTGGAATCATCACTCTTCCAGAAGGCGTAGAAATGGTTATGCCTGGCGACAACGTTGAAATGACTGTAGAATTGATTGCTCCGATCGCGATTGAAGAAGGTACTAAATTCTCAATCCGTGAAGGCGGCCGTACTGTTGGCGCTGGCGTAGTAGCAACAATCGAAAAATAATTAGCAATATAACTTGTGCGCACACAAAAATCCCGTCTATGGTATAGGCGGGATTTTTTATTAAACGTAAACGCAGGATACGAATGTAATGGACGTAAAAATACATCGAATGACGAATAACCGCTGGTCAAAACGCATAAAAGTGTCAAAAACGCATAATCGCTGGTCAAAACGCATAAAAGCATCTATAAACGCATAATTGCTGGTCAAAATGAATAAACATTCAGATTAAATTGTAGAAATACAGTTGACGGTATTTATTTGTCTACCAACACCATAAATCTACAAAATCACGGGATGCTTAAGCAAGCTTACGATAAGCGTTGTAGAAAACAGCTTTTATGCTTGTAGGGCGGCGGATAAGCATTGAATAGTTGATATGCAGTGATAAGTTCTAATATAAATGGTCAGTGCATTTAAGTGATTGATTCACTGTTCGCTTATACGCAACTTTCCAAGCCGTTTATGATTGAAAGTGTGTGTAATCAAAGCATTTTCTATCCATCTATAAACATTGCGCCCTTACCTTTATTCCTTATTGGCACGGGATCTGTTTCATTAACCCAATTATGAGTGGCATAACAATACCTCTGTATCTTCTATCGCTTAATAAGTACGCAACCATCATTTATTTATGCGTTTTATCATTGTTTCTCTTACAATCAAAGAGCCTCTGATCAGTGCTTCTGCTTTCTTTCCTCTATTATCGATTAACTTATGCGTCTTATCTCCGTTTTATGCGTTTTACTAACAATTTATGAGTCCATAATGAGTACATATGCGTTCTTTTTTCGTTTGATGAGTACGCAACCATCATTTATGCGTTCTTGATTAGTGTTTATGCGTCCTTTCATGATTGATTAGCATTGATTTTCCTTTATGAGCAACATTATCACTTTCCTCGTTATTCAACCCTTGTTAATGAGTTAACGATTTATAAGTAAATGCTCTTCCTTCTATTATATAAGCACCAGCGTTCCACCTCCATTAAGGCGGCAGCCAGTGAATGACTAGGGTAGCAACATTCTCCTGATTATTCATAAGTTTGCACGCTCTTCTATTCAGAAAATTTTCTCCTCATATACATTCGTAATGAAAATAAATAGTCCATCTTATAAACAGTAAAGCGGGGAGAGGTGCGCGAGTTGTTTATAGGATTAATTCTTGAGGATAAACCAAACAATCTTATCCTTTAAAATTTGAAATTCTTCATCTATAGACGCTCCGCAACAATCATAAGAAAAAATTCAGAAAGAACCTTCTTGAAATATTAATTGGCGGTTTAAATAAACGGTGTAGTTTAATGAAAATCGATTAATAGGCATAGGTAAATGCCGCCAATTTGCTGCTCGGAGTTGAAAATAATAATTACCATGTATATAATTAAAAAGTCGAGAAAAGAATTTCGCCAAAAGGGTTGCGGGATTCTTTTTCCTTGTGTATAATGTTGAATGTTGGTCTTTGACTGCGATGAAGCGGGAGGTTGCCGACACACCCGGCCGCTTTGCCATGGCATGTGTGTGGGAAATTTCCGTGGAGAATGTCTAGAAAATAGGCGAGAAGGAGGGAAAATAATGGCAAAACAAAAGATTCGTATTCGTTTAAAAGCATATGATCACAGAATTCTTGATCAGTCAGCTGAAAAGATTGTAGAAACAGCAAAACGTTCAGGTGCGAGTGTGTCAGGTCCGATACCTCTACCAACTGAAAGATCTGTTTACACGATCCTTCGTGCGGTACATAAGTACAAAGATTCGCGCGAGCAGTTCGAAATGCGTACACACAAACGTCTAATCGATATCGTCAACCCGACACCACAAACTGTTGATGCATTGATGAAACTCGATTTACCATCAGGCGTAGACATTGAAATCAAACTTTAATCGATAAAAATAACAAATTCATTTATTCAGGAGGTGTGACAAATGACCAAAGGAATCTTAGGAAGAAAAATCGGTATGACGCAAATTTTTGCTGAAAACGGTGATCTTATTCCAGTAACTGTGATTGAGGCTACACCAAACGTTGTTCTTCAAAAGAAGACAAACGAAACAGATGGCTATGAAGCAATCCAGCTTGGATTCGATGATAAACGTGAAAAGCTTGCAAACAAACCTGAAAAAGGACACGTTGCAAAAGCTGAAACGGCACCTAAGCGCTTCATTCGCGAATTCCGCGGAGTTGATGTAGCTGGGTACGAAGTTGGTCAGGAAGTCAAAGTTGATACATTCGCGGAAGGCGATATTGTCGACATTACAGGAGTATCAAAAGGTAAAGGATTCCAAGGTGTTATTAAACGCCACGGACATTCACGTGGGCCAATGAGCCACGGTTCCCGTTTCCACCGTGCACCAGGTTCTCTAGGTTCGGTTGACGGACAACGTGTATTCAAAGGTCATAAATTACCAGGCCGTACAGGTGGAGATACAGTAACGATTCAAAATCTTGAAATCGTACGAGTTGACGCTGAGCGCAACTTACTGCTTGTTAAAGGAAACGTTCCAGGAGCACGCAAATCACTTATCCAAGTGAAAAGCGCTGTAAAAGGGAACTAATTTTTTAGAGGAAGGAGGAAACAAGAATGCCTAAAGTATCCGTACTAAGTCAAACAGGTTCTTCAGTAGGCGATATCGAATTGAACGAAGCGATCTTCGGTATTGAGCCAAACGAAGCTGTTCTATTTGAAGCATTGGTTCAACAACGTTCATCGTTGCGCCAAGGTAACCATAAAGTAAAATCTCGCGCGGAAGTAGCAGGCGGTGGCCGTAAACCATGGCGCCAAAAAGGAACGGGCCGTGCACGTCAAGGTTCTATCCGTTCGCCACAATGGCGTGGAGGCGGTATCGTATTCGGACCAACTCCAAGAAGCTACAGCTACAAACTTCCTAAGAAAGTTCGTCGCTTAGCACTTCTTTCAGCGCTATCTTCTAAAGTTCGCGAAGAAGAAATCATCGTATTGGACGCTCTTTCATTTGATGCTCCAAAAACGAAAGAATTCACGAAAGTTCTTAAAGATCTTTCAATCGATAAAAAAGCATTATTTGTAACAGCTGACCTTGATGAAACAGTAGCATTGTCTGCTCGCAACATCCCTGGCATCAGTGTTGTTACAGCAAATGGCATCAATGTCCTTGACCTTGTCGGCCATGACAAGCTCGTCTTGACGAAAGATGCTGTCCAAAAAATTGAGGAGGTGCTTGGTTAATGGAAGCACGTGATGTACTAAAACGTCCGGTCATTACCGAGCGTTCTTCAGAACAAATGGAATTCAAAAAATACACTTTCGAAATTGACACTCGCGCTAACAAAACGCATGTGAAGCAAGCTGTCGAAGAAATCTTCGGAGTGAAAGTTGAAAAAGTCAACGTACAAAACTACAAAGGCAAGTTCAAGCGCATGGGAAGACATGCTGGTTACACGAACAAACGCCGCAAAGCGATTGTTACATTGACTGCTGATTCAAAAGACATCGAACTTTTCGAAATGTAATTGAAACGTAAATAAACGAAGGAGGGAACAACAATGGCGATTAAGAAATACAAACCTACCTCCAACGGACGTCGTAACATGACAAGCTCTGACTTCTCTGCGATTACTACAGACAAGCCGGAAAAATCATTGCTTACACCGGTAAAACGGAAAGGCGGCCGTAACAACCAAGGTAGGACTACTGTTCGTCACCAAGGTGGAGGCCACAAGCGCCAATACCGTGTCATCGACTTCCAACGCCGGAAAGATGGCATTCCAGGACGCGTTGCTACGATCGAATACGATCCAAACCGTTCTGCTAATATTGCTCTTATCAACTATGTTGATGGAGAAAAACGTTACATCCTTGCTCCAAAAGGTTTGGAAGTGGGCATGACTGTTATGTCAGGACCTGAAGCGGACATCCGCGTAGGGAACTCACTGCCACTTGAAAACATTCCAATGGGTTCTACAATCCATAACATCGAATTGAAACCTGGTAAAGGTGGACAATTGGTTCGTTCTGCTGGTACTTCCGCACAATTGCTTGGACGTGAAGGCAAATATGTAATCATTCGTCTACAATCAGGAGAAGTTCGTATGATCCTTTCAACTTGCCGTGCAACAATCGGTCAAGTGGGCAACGAGCAACACGAATTGATCAACATCGGTAAAGCAGGTCGTTCTCGCTGGATGGGCAAACGTCCAACAGTACGTGGATCTGTTATGAACCCTAACGATCACCCACACGGTGGTGGTGAAGGACGTACACCAATTGGCCGTCCGAGCCCAGTTACACCTTGGGGTAAACCAGCTCTTGGTTACAAAACTCGTAAGAAAAACAACAAATCCGACAAACTTATCGTTCGTCGCCGTAAAAAATAATGTGATACAACTGCGGTTCAACGACTGGACCGTAGTACGATCACGGAGGGAGGTTTCGACATGGGCCGCAGCTTGAAAAAAGGACCTTTTGCAGACGATCATCTTATGAAAAAGGTTGACGCACAAAAAGATGCACAGAAAAAACAGGTCATTAAAACATGGTCTCGCCGTTCTACAATCTTCCCGTCATTCATCGGTTTGACAATTGCCGTTTATGACGGTCGCAAACACGTACCAGTTTACGTGACTGAAGATATGGTTGGTCATAAATTAGGTGAATTCGTACCTACGCGCACATACAAAGGCCATGGTGCCGACGATAAGAAAACAAAACGCTAATTTGAGAGGAGGTATTCCTGATGCAACAAGCAAAAGCTACTGCCCGCACAGTCCGTATTGCTCCTCGCAAAGTCCGTTTGGTCGTTGATCTTATCCGGGGCAAGAAAATCGGTGAAGCTGTCGCGATTCTACGCCTGACGCCTAAAGCGGCATCTCCGGTTGTAGAAAAAGTATTGAAATCAGCGATTGCAAACGCTGAACACAACTATGAAATGGATGTTGAGAACCTCATCGTAAGCGAAGTGTTCGTAGACGAAGGTCCAACAATGAAACGTTTCCGTCCACGTGCACAAGGTCGTGCAAGTGCGATCAACAAACGTACGAGCCACATTACTGTAGTGGTATCTGAAAAGAAGGAGGGGTAATTCGTGGGTCAAAAAGTACATCCTAATGGTTTACGGGTTGGCGTTATTCGTGACTGGGATTCGAAATGGTATGCTGAAAAAGACTATGCGGATCTATTGCACGAAGACTTGAAAGTCCGTGAATACATCGAACAACGCTTAGTGGATGCAGCGGTTTCCAAAGTGGAAATCGAAAGAGCCGCAAAGCGCGTTAACATTACAATTCACACTGCGAAGCCAGGTATGGTGATTGGTAAAGGCGGTTCTGAAGTAGAAGCACTTCGTAAACAGCTTAACGAAATCACTGGCAAGCGTGTTCACATTAATATCGTAGAAATCAAACGTGCTGATCTTGACGCGAAATTGGTTGCAGAATCAATCGCTCGTCAACTTGAAAGCCGTGTATCTTTCCGTCGTGCACAAAAACAAGCAATTCAACGTACAATCCGTGCTGGCGCAAAAGGTATCAAAACACAAGTATCCGGACGTCTTGGCGGTGCCGACATCGCTCGTGCGGAGCACTATAGTGAAGGAACTGTTCCTCTTCATACATTACGTGCTGACATTGACTATGCACACGCAGAAGCTGACACTACATATGGTAAGCTCGGCGTTAAAGTATGGATCTACCGGGGAGAAGTCCTTCCAGTGAAGAAGAACTCTGAGGAAGGAGGCAAATAATATGTTAATGCCTAAACGCGTTAAACACCGTCGTGTATTCCGTGGGAAAATGCGCGGGATGACAAAAGGCGGCGCATCTGTTCAATTTGGTGAATTCGGTCTTCAAGCGACTGAATCTGGTTGGATCACAAATCGCCAAATCGAATCTGCCCGTATTGCAATGACACGTTATATGAAACGTGGCGGTAAAGTTTGGATCAATATTTTCCCACACAAGCCATATACAAAGAAGCCTCTTGAAGTCCGGATGGGTTCCGGTAAAGGTGCTGTAGAAGGCTGGGTAGCGGTAGTTAAACCTGGTCGTGTGATGTTTGAAATCGCAGGTGTGTCTGAAGAAGTTGCACGCGAAGCGCTTCGACTCGCATCTCACAAACTGCCTGTGAAGAGCAAGTTTGTAAAACGTGAAGAAATTGGTGGTGAGTCTAATGAAAGCTAAAGAAATCCGTGACTTGACAACTGCAGAGATCGAGCAAAAAGTGAAATCACTGAAAGAAGAGCTTTTCAACCTTCGCTTCCAATTAGCGACAGGACAATTAGAAAACACTGCACGCATCCGTGAAGTACGCAAATCGATTGCGCGCATGAAAACTGTTATACGTCAAAGAGAGATCAGTGCAAATAACTGATGAAGGAGGTTGCAGCCATGACTGAGCGTAATCAGCGCAAAGTGTATACAGGCCGTGTCGTATCAGACAAAATGGATAAAACCGTTACTGTAATGGTAGAGACACACAAAAAGCATTCTTTATACGGCAAACGTGTAAAGTATTCTAAGAAATTCAAGGCCCATGACGAATTAAACGAAGCTAAAATCGGCGATATCGTTCGCATTATGGAAACACGCCCGCTATCAGCGACAAAGCGTTTCCGTCTCGTTGAAGTAGTCGAGAAAGCGGTCATCATCTAATAACGTTCGGATATTTTATTCCGAGAGGAGGTAGCCTCAATGATTCAACAAGAAAGTCGTATGAAAGTTGCCGATAACTCAGGAGCACGTGAAGTTCTGACAATTAAAGTTCTTGGTGGAACAGGCCGTAAAACTGCAAACATCGGTGACGTCGTTGTTGTAACAGTGAAAAAAGCAACACCAGGTGGCGTTGTCAAGAAAGGCGACGTGGTTAAAGCTGTTATCGTCCGTACGAAAAGTGGGGTTCGTCGTAAAGATGGCTCCTACATTACATTCGACGAAAACGCATGTGTCATCATCCGTGACGACAAGAGCCCACGTGGAACACGTATTTTCGGACCAGTTGCTCGTGAACTTCGCGACAACAACTTCATGAAAATCATTTCACTTGCTCCAGAAGTTCTTTAATCACATGACAGTGCCAATCAAGGAGGTGCGATAGAATGCACGTTAAAAAAGGCGATAAAGTTATGGTTATCACCGGAAAAGATAAAGGCAAAACAGGCGTTATCTTAGCTGCTTATCCGAAAAAGGATCGCGTGCTTGTAGAAGGTGTTAACATCGTGAAAAAGCATACGAAGCCTAACCAAGTAAATCCTCAAGGCGGAATTGTCAGCCAAGAGGCGGCTATCCATGTATCCAATGTCATGCCGATTGATCCTAAGACAGGCGAGCCAACTCGTGTAGGATATAAAATCGAAGATGGCAAAAAGATTCGTATTGCTAAAAAATCCGGTGAAGCGCTGGACAAATGAGTAATGGATGAAAGGAGGTCCAACTGATGAGCCGATTAAAAGAGAAATTTTCGAAAGAAATCACACCTGCTCTTATGAGCAAGTTTGAATATAGTTCAGTAATGCAAGTACCTAAAGTAGAAAAAATCGTTATCAACATGGGTGTAGGCGACGCTGTCCAAAACTCAAAAGCACTTGATGCTGCAGTTGAAGATTTAACGATTATCTCAGGTCAAAAACCTGTTGTTACAAAAGCGAAAAAATCAATCGCTGGATTCCGTCTACGTGAAGGAATGCCTATCGGAGCTAAAGTTACACTTCGTGGCGATCGTATGTACGAATTCCTCGACAAGTTAATTTCAGTTTCACTTCCACGTGTACGTGACTTCCGTGGTGTTTCTAAAAAAGCATTCGACGGTCGCGGAAACTACACACTTGGTGTGAAGGAACAACTTATTTTCCCTGAAATTGACTACGATAAAGTATCTAAAGTACGCGGAATGGATATCGTCATCGTTACGACTGCTAATACAGACGAAGAAGCACGCGAGTTGTTGACGCAGTTCGGCATGCCGTTCCAAAAGTAAACTAAAGGGAGGCGAAAACGTGGCTAAGAAATCAATGATCGCTAAACAGAAACGTACGCCAAAGTTCAAAGTACAAGAATATACACGTTGCGAGCGCTGTGGTCGTCCGCATTCCGTATATCGCAAATTTAAACTTTGCCGTATTTGTTTCCGCGAACTTGCATATAAGGGACAAATTCCTGGCGTTAAAAAAGCTAGTTGGTAATCCCCTAACTTGGGAAGGAGGTTAATGGAATGACAATGAGTGATCCGATTGCAGATATGCTTACACGCATCCGTAACGCGAACATGGTTCGCCACGAGAAGCTTGAAGTACCTGCTTCAAACATGAAAAAACAAATCGCTGAAATCTTGAAACGTGAAGGTTTCGTTCGCGATGTTGAATATGTGGAAGATAGCAAACAAGGCATTATCCGCATTTTCCTTAAATATGGTCAAAACAATGAGCGTGTTATCACTGGTCTTAAACGTATCTCAAAACCTGGTCTTCGTGTTTATGCAAAAACAAATGAAGTTCCAAAAGTTTTGAACGGCCTTGGTATCGCCCTCGTCTCTACATCACACGGCGTACTTACTGACAAGGAAGCCCGCGCTAAACAAGTAGGCGGAGAAGTCGTAGCTTACGTTTGGTAATCTGTAACAAATGAATGGAGGTGCAATTGGATGTCCCGAATTGGTAATCGTCCTATCGAAGTTCCTGAAGGCGTGACTGTTACATTAGGAGAAAACAATGTAGTCACTGTTAAAGGACCTAAAGGCGAATTGACAAATACATTTAACAAAGATATTAAGATCGAACAGGAAGGCAACATCATTACTGTAAGCCGTCCTTCAGATTCAAAAGAACACCGTTCAATCCACGGAACAACACGTTCACTTCTTAACAATATGGTAGTGGGTGTTTCCCAAGGTTTCGAACGCGCTCTTGAGCTAATCGGTGTTGGTTACCGTGCACAGCTTCAAGGCAAAAAGCTTGTCTTGAACGTCGGCTACTCTCACCCGGTTGAGTTCACACCAGAAGATGGTGTAGAAGTTGAAGTTCCTTCAAACACAAAAGTTATCGTTCGCGGTATCAACAAAGAACGCGTAGGTGCTCTTGCTTCGAATATCAGACAAGTTCGTCCGCCAGAGCCTTATAAAGGTAAAGGTATCAAGTATGAAGGCGAACATATCCGTCGTAAAGAAGGTAAGACAGGTAAATAATGCCGCTTAGGCATCCGGAAGGAGTGACCACGATGATCACAAAACAAGATAAGAATGTAGTCCGTAAAAAACGTCATGCACGTGTGCGTACGAAAATTAGCGGATCTGCAGCTCGTCCACGTTTGAATGTATATCGTTCAAACAAACATATCTATGCACAACTAATCGATGATGTGAACGGCGTTACGATTGCTAGTGCTTCCACTATGGATAAAGGATTCGAGATGGATTCCAAAGCGAATGCAGAAGCAGCAGCTAAAGTCGGCGAGATGATCGCGAAGAAAGCAGCTGAAAAAGACGTAAAGTCGGTTGTTTTCGACCGTGGCGGATACTTATTCCATGGCCGTGTTAAAGCTCTTGCGGACGCAGCACGCGAAAATGGACTGGAATTTTAATTAAGAAGGAGGGACATATTTCATGCGTCGTAATGATCAAAATAGAAGTGAATTCGAAGAACGCGTAGTTACGATTAACCGCGTAGCGAAAGTGGTTAAAGGTGGACGTCGTTTCCGCTTTACTGCTCTTGTCGTTGTCGGAGATAAAAACGGCCGCGTCGGTTTCGGTACTGGAAAGGCACAGGAAGTTCCAGATGCGATCCGTAAGGCAATCGAAGATGCGAAAAAGAACCTGATCGAAGTGCCAATGGTTAACGGAACAACTCCGCACGAAATCCTTGGACGCTTTGGTGCTGGACAAATTCTTATTAAGCCAGCAGCACCTGGTACCGGAGTTATCGCCGGCGGACCTGTCCGTGCGGTACTTGAACTTGCAGGAATCACGGATATCCTTTCAAAATCCTTGGGATCAAGCACACCAATCAACATGGTGCGTGCAACAATTGAAGGGTTGAAGAATTTGAAACGCGCTGAAGAAGTTGCGAAATTGCGCGGCAAATCCGTTGAAGAACTGTTAGGTTAAGGGGGGAATAACAATGGCAAATAAACTTGAAATCACCCTTACGAAAAGTGTAATCGGTGCAAAACCGGCACAACGTAAAACAGTCGAAGCTCTTGGTTTACGCAAATTAAACCAAACAGTTGAACATGAAGATAACGTAGCAATCCGTGGCATGATCAACAAAGTAAGCCACTTAGTTACTGTTAAAGAAAACTAATGCACATTTTCGAAATAAGGAGGTGCCGATAAGATGAAATTGCACGAAATGAAACCAGCTGAAGGTGCTCGTAAAGCACGCAAACGTATTGGTCGTGGAATCGGTTCCGGTACAGGTAAAACTTCCGGTAAAGGACACAAAGGTCAAAAAGCTCGTTCAGGCGGTGGCGTGCGTCTTGGATTTGAAGGTGGTCAAATTCCTTTATTCCAACGTCTTCCTAAGCGTGGATTCACGAACATCAACCGTAAAGAGTATGCGATCGTGAACCTTGACGTACTTAATCGTTTTGAAGAGGGCACGGAAGTCACTCCTGAATTGCTAATTGAAACTGGAATCGTGAGCAATGAAAAATCAGGTATTAAGATTCTTGGAAACGGAATTCTTGAGAAAAAGATTACTGTCAAAGCTCATAAATTCTCTGCTTCTGCCAAAGACGCTATCGAGAAAGCGGGCGGGAAAACCGAGGTGGTATAATGTTTCAGACAATCTCCAACTTTATGCGCGTTAGAGATATAAGGTCTAAAATCATTTTCACACTACTTGTACTCATCGTTTTTAGGCTTGGAACATTTATTCCTGTCCCAAACGTTGATGCTACTGCGTTACAACAAACAAACAACCAATTCATTGGATTTCTAAACACATTTGGCGGTGGCGCGTTATCTCAGTTCTCCATCTTTGCGATGGGAATCATGCCATATATCACCGCTTCCATCATTGTGCAATTATTGCAGATGGATGTCGTTCCGAAGTTCACTGAATGGGCGAAGCAAGGCGATGTCGGAAGACGGAAGCTTGCTCAATTCACAAGATATTTCACAGTCGTCCTCGCTTTCATCCAAGCGATTGCCATGTCATTTGGATTTAACCAAATGTTTGGCGGTACTTTGATCCAAGATGAGGGGATATCAACGTATATCGTGATTGCGATTGTCTTGACTGCTGGAACATCGTTTTTATTATGGCTTGGTGAACAAATCACGGCGAAAGGTGTTGGAAATGGTATTTCCATTATCATCTTCGCAGGGATTGTCGCGGGCATTCCAAACGCTGTTAACCAACTGTACGCAACTCAAATTCAAGATGCAGGTGACGCTTTGTTCATCCGAATTGCAACGATGGTATTGCTATTGATCGTCATTGTGGCGATTATTGTCGGAGTCGTTTATGTACAAGAAGCACTTCGTAAAATTCCTATTCAGTATGCAAAACGTATGACAGGCCGCGGGCAATCGACTGCGGGACAACAAACACATCTGCCGTTGAAATTGAATGCTGCTGGGGTTATTCCAGTAATCTTTGCTGTGGCGTTCTTTATAACACCACAACAATTAGCTGCATTTTTTGGCGATAATAGTGTGACGAAATTCATTACGAGAACATTTGATTACAATCAACCAGTCGGAATGATTCTCTATGTAGCACTTATCCTTGCTTTTACATATTTCTACGCATTCATTCAAGTGAATCCGGAAAATATGGCTGATAATCTGAAGAAGCAAGGCGCTTATATCCCAGGCATTCGCCCAGGGCAAAATACGCAAAAGTATTTAACAAGCACTTTATATAGACTGACATTCGTCGGCTCGATTTTCCTTGCTGTCGTTGCAGTCATGCCGATTTTCTTCATCAATTTAGCAAACCTTCCACAGTCCTTGCAAATTGGTGGAACGAGCTTGCTCATCGTCGTAGGGGTTGCCCTTGAAACGATGAAACAGCTTGAGTCACAATTAGTGAAACGGCATTATAAAGGCTTTATGAAATAAGCAACTGATAGATCTTTTCTATCGGCTGTCAAAGGATGGAGGGCAAGACGTATGAATATCGTATTAATGGGTCTGCCGGGTGCCGGAAAAGGCACGCAAGCAGATAAAATTGTCGAAAAGTACGAAATCCCTCATATTTCTACAGGCGATATGTTCCGTGCTGCAATTCAGGAAGGCACGGAACTTGGAGTCAAAGCAAAATCGTTCATGGATCAAGGTGCACTTGTCCCTGATGAGGTGACAATTGGCATTGTCCGCGAACGATTAAGCAAGTCCGATTGCGATAATGGATTCCTGCTTGATGGTTTTCCACGTACAGTTGCGCAGGCTGAAGCATTAGATGCGTTGCTTGCGGACATGGGACGGAAAATAGAGCATGTACTCAACATCAAAGTAGACAAAGATGAGCTTGTCGCAAGATTGACCGGTCGCAGAATTTGCAAAGTATGCGGCACATCCTACCACTTGCAATTCAACCCACCGAAGGTTGAAGGCGTTTGTGATAAGGATGGCGGGGAACTTTATCAGCGAGCGGATGACAATCCGGAAACTGTCACGAACCGTCTGGAAGTAAATATGAATCAAACAGCACCGCTGCTAGCATTCTATGATGCAAAAGGCGTGTTGACGAACATAGATGGGCAACAGAACATCAATGATGTTTTTGAAGATTTGGACGCTATCTTGCAAGGGAGCGGACAGTAATCCTTTCCGGGCGCAATCCATGCACGCCATATTGTGGGCAGCATCGCCCTGTTGCGCGGAAAGAACGCTCAACTTCGTTCTTATATGAATGAAGACAGTGCCTCTGGCGGTTGCCAAATTTTCTTTTACATGAAATTGGGCGCAATTACGTCGAGGCGTAATTGAATTAGCGAGCTGCAAAAGCATATGGTGCCCGGTATAGGTACTGGTTGATTTCCGATCATGATACAGTTCGTAAACTCGGCAAATGCATGTGTCCAACAAAATGGGTATAATGTAGATGTCAAAAGAACAGTATCCTAACATTGGAACTCACCAACGGCTATTCCTGTTGATCGTGTCTTTTCCGATGGAGCATTCCATTTAAAGTCGGGGACTGACGTACGGGAAACAAAATGTGACAGACGTCTTTCGAACATCACTCATGCAATCCGGACATATGTTGAAGGAAGCTTTGAAGGCGACTGCTGCCGCTCGATGGTTAGGACCTTTATTGGATATAGAAGGGAGACAGGATTGATGGCGAAGGACGACGTAATTGAAGTTGAAGGAACCGTAGTCGAAACGTTGCCGAACGCGATGTTCAAGGTTGAATTGGAAAATGGTCATACGATTCTTGCACACGTTTCAGGCAAGATTCGCATGCATTTCATCCGCATCCTACCTGGCGACAAAGTGACGATGGAACTTTCGCCTTATGATTTAACACGCGGTCGTATCACATACCGTTTCAAATAAACTTTTGCAACTCCGGAATATTGAAGGAGGTTGGGTAAGATGAAAGTAAGACCATCTGTAAAACCGATCTGCGAAAAATGTAAAGTTATTCGCAGACGCGGCCGAGTAATGGTAATCTGTGAAAATCCAAAACATAAACAACGACAAGGTTAATACAAAGGGAGGTGCACAATCTATATGGCACGTATTGCTGGTGTAGACGTACCGCGCGATAAGCGCGTTGTCATTTCATTGACATACATTTATGGAATCGGTAAAACAACTGCACAAAAAGTTCTTGCGGCTGCAGGCGTTTCAGAAGAAACTCGCGTTCGTGATCTAACGGATGCAGAACTTGATAAAATTCGTGAACAAATTGATGCGTTAAAAGTTGAAGGGGATCTTCGCCGTGAAACTTCACTTAACATCAAACGTTTGATGGAAATCGGAAGCTTCCGTGGAATCCGTCACCGTCGCGGTCTTCCTGTTCGCGGACAAAACACGAAAAACAATGCACGTACACGTAAAGGTCCTAAACGGACAGTTGCTAACAAAAAGAAATAATAGGTAAAGGAGGTTTTTCGTAGACATGGCACGTAAACAACAAACACGTAAACGTCGTGTGAAAAAGAATATTGAAACTGGTATCGCGCATATCCGTTCAACATTCAACAATACAATCGTTACGATCACTGATAGCCACGGGAATGCCCTTTCTTGGTCTAGTGCTGGTGCACTTGGATTCCGTGGATCTCGTAAATCAACTCCGTTTGCTGCACAAATGGCTGCAGAAACTGCTGCAAAAGCTTCAATGGAACATGGTTTGAAATCATTGGAAGTTACAGTTAAAGGACCTGGCGCAGGACGTGAAGCTGCAATTCGTTCTTTGCAAGCTGCTGGTCTTGAAGTAACTGCAATCAGAGACGTTACTCCAGTTCCTCACAACGGTTGCCGCCCGCCAAAACGTCGTCGTGTGTAATGGTTTGTTCTCCAATTGATTGAAAAACACAATTTATGGCAAAACTGAATTGTGTGATTACATTTTGCTGTTTTTGATGATCGATTTCAATATGGAACGGCCTATACATTAGACGTTTGAAGGAGGGTAAATGAATGATCGAGATTGAAAAACCGAAGATTGAAACAGTTATGATCAGTGAAGATTCCAAGTTCGGTAAATTTATTATCGAACCATTGGAGCGTGGATATGGAAACACTTTAGGGAATTCCTTGCGCCGCATTCTTCTTTCCTCATTGCCAGGGGCTGCCGTGACATCTATCCAGATCGACGGTGTTCTTCATGAATTCTCTACAATTGAAGGTGTCTTTGAAGACGTTGCAACAATTATTTTGAATGTGAAGAAACTTGCTCTCAAAATCTATTCAGATGATGAGAAAGTGATTGAAATAGATGTAAAAGGCGAAGGTACAGTAACGGCTGCGGATATTACTCACGACAGTGATGTAGAAATCCTAAATCCGGATCTTCATATTGCTACGCTTGGTAAAAATGGACATCTGCGTATGCGCATGTACGCCGTACGTGGGCGAGGATATGCACCTTCCGATCAAAACAAACGTGAGGATCTTGCGATTGGTGTTATTCCGATCGACTCTATTTACACTCCAGTTTCACGCGTCAATTTCCAAGTCGAGAACACTCGTGTAGGTCAGAGCACGAACTTTGACAAGTTGACGTTTGACGTTTGGACAGATGGCAGCATCGGTCCGAAAGAAGCTGTTTCGCTCGGAGCAAAAATCCTGACGGAGCATCTGAACATATTTGTCGGAATGACTGACGAAGCACAAGCTGCGGAAATCATGGTGGAAAAAGAAGAAGATCAGAAAGAGAAAGTGCTTGAGATGACGATCGAAGAGCTTGACCTTTCCGTGAGATCTTATAACTGCCTGAAACGCGCAGGCATCAATACGGTCTTGGAGCTTGCAAATAAGTCTGAGGACGAAATGATGAAAGTGCGTAATCTTGGCCGTAAATCACTTGAAGAAGTGAAGGCGAAATTGGACGAGTTGAACCTCGAGTTGCGCTCGGAAGATTAACAACATATAGATTGAAGGAGGGAAACTTCTATGGCATACAGAAAACTTGGACGTACAAGTTCACAACGTAAAGCGATGCTACGCGATTTGGCGACAGATCTTATCGTACATGAGCGCATCCAAACAACTGAAGCACGTGCAAAAGAATTGCGTTCAGTTGTTGAAAAGATGATTACGCTTGGTAAACGTGGTGATTTGCACGCACGTCGTCAAGCTGCTGAGTTCATTCGTCGTGAAGTTGTAAAAACTGCTGACGAGGAAGGCAACGAGAAAGAAATCTTTGCACTTCAAAAATTATTTGATAACGTTGCACCACGCTATGCAGACCGCCAAGGTGGTTACACACGTATCATGAAAATGGGACCTCGCCGCGGTGACGGAGCACCTGTCGTCGTAATTGAACTTGTTTAATTCAAAAGCTGACGGTTTCAATGCTTATAGTTGGACGCATTGAATGGATTTATCCATAAACTTGTTGGTCTATTGAAACAAAGAAGAGTTAGGTTCTTTGAAGGGTGTGTCTGTCGTACGCACAGCCACACCCTTTTTTTATACTTATGATTTATACGACAATATTAAAAGCTGAGTGTTATGATTGACGGCCATTGCCGATTGGTCTAGCTCTACGTACCTCGTCCGCTGATTCGGATTGAGCACCCGGTTCAGAATAGATATGAGCGCATTTCTTCGGATGAGGTGCGCGCTTTTTTTATTTATATACATACTTGAGTTAATTTCGAAGCAATCTTTTTCAATACAAAATCCAAATACATTTGATTTTTAATGGTCGATTTCTACGTATATGGCTTTATTTTTTTCTTTCAATCAATAATCGGTCATTAAAGAAGAAATATGAATTGACGTTCAGAAACAAGTCGTTATGAAATTTACTCAACTATGTATATAAAGCAATTAATAAAGTAAATGGTTTTCATTACAGGCGGATGCTTTCTGCGGGCATGGCTTCCGTAGCTATCTTTAAATGTGCGTATTTTTCTTTCTATCAAGTAATTACGAAGTCAAGTTTCATACATAATTTCGAAAACAACGGGGGTGACCGGATTGAAAGAAATTTTATCGATGGATCATGTGACATTTGCATATGACAGCGAAGAGGGAAACAGTAGGAATGCAGTTGAGAATATAAGTTTTACAGTAAATGACGGAGAGTGGATTGCGATTGTTGGCCATAATGGCTCTGGTAAATCCACGCTTGCCAAATTGATGATCGGCTTGATGTTCCCAAAAGAAGGTACGATTAAAGTTTTTTTAGAAGAATTAAAAGATGAGAATCTATGGGATATCCGTTCGCAAATGGGCATTGTTTTCCAAAATCCCGACAATCAATTTGTTGGCTCTACTGTACAGGACGATGTCGCGTTCGCTTTAGAGAACAATGGCGTGCCTTTTGAAGAAATGGTGCCACGTGTACACGAAGCTTTGTCCCAAGTGAAAATGGACCAATTCATGAATCATGAACCGCATCATTTATCTGGAGGTCAGAAACAGCGTGTGGCGATTGCCGGTGCATTAGCTTTGCAGCCAAAGCTATTAATTTTGGACGAGGCGACTTCCATGTTGGACCCGCAAGGACGGGAGGAAGTGATTGGAGTGGTCGGGGAGCTTAGGCGGCAAACCGGTTTAACGGTTATCTCCATTACACATGACCTTGAGGAAGTGTTACTGGCAGACCGGGTGATCGTCATGAACCAAGGGAAAATGTTAAGGTCAGGGAAGCCAGAAGAAATTTTCGCTCATGGTGATGAGCTGGAGTCGATCGGCTTGGACTTGCCATTTGCGCAAAGAATATCCCGTATGCTGCGCAAAGACGGTCTAAACATCAAAGGGGAACATATGACAGAAGAAGAGTTGGTGAATGAATTATGGACATCGCACTTCAACAAGTAGAATATTCGTATGCCAAAGGGACGCCATTCGAGAAAAGAGCTTTATATGAGGTGAATGCTGTTATTCCTTCCAATTCATATACTGCGATTATTGGTCATACAGGCTCCGGCAAGTCGACGTTGCTGCTCCATTTAAATGGTTTATTGAAACCGACTGAAGGGGAAGTGCGCATCGGTGACCTGACAATTACCTCTGAGACGAAGGGGAAGGCCTTGAAGGATGTCCGGAAGCATGTCGGCATTGTTTTTCAGTTTCCTGAACATCAACTCTTCGAGGAAACCGTTGAAAAGGATATAATGTTTGGACCAATGAATTTTGGTGTGCCGGAAGAGGAAGCAAGGCGGCGAGCTTTGGAATTGATCGAGCTTTTAGGGTTGCCTTCTGATGTCTCTCAGAAGTCACCGTTCGAATTGTCGGGTGGGCAAATGCGGCGTGTTGCGATTGCAGGCGTACTTGCTTTTAAGCCATCCATCCTTATATTGGACGAGCCCACTGCAGGGCTCGATCCAAGAGGTCGTAAAGAGATTATGGAATTATTTGCGCGGCTTCATAAAGAAGAAGGTCTCACAACGATCCTTGTTACTCATAGTATGGAGGATGCGGCACGCTACGCTGATCAGATTATCGTCATGCACGAAGGGCGCTCTGTGCTCTCAGGAACGCCTGAAGAAGTGTTTGCAGAGGAAGAGCTGCTTTCCTCCTTCCGCCTTGGCCTGCCGCGTTCTGTAGCCTTTCAGCGTGATGTCGAGAAACTTATCGGTAAACCGCTCGGCGGTATTGCGCTAACAGAAGAGCAACTATCTGCTTCCATCGCGGCTGCATTGAAGGAAGAAGGTGGCCAATAGTGTTGGAAAAAATGATTTTTGGAAGGTATGTGCCGGGTGACTCATTCGTCCATCGGCTCGATCCGCGTTCCAAATTAATATTCGTTTTTTTATTTATCGTCGCAGTTTTTTTAGCAAATAATACTGCAACGTATGTCATTTTATTGGCGTTTACATTAATCGTTATCCTATCATCGCGCATTCGTCCTTATTTTTTATTTAACGGATTAAAGCCGATTCTATTTTTAATTATTTTCACCTTGCTCATGCATATTATTTTTACTAAAGAAGGAGCATTGGTGTTCGAGTGGAAGTTCATCCGAATTTATGAGGAAGGGATTCGGCAAGGGATTTACATATCGGTCCGTTTTTTAGTGTTGGTGCTTATAACGACTGTATTGACGCTAACGACTTCGCCGATTTCCATTACGGACGGCATGGAAACATTGCTAAATCCATTGAAGCGATTGAAATTACCGGTCCACGAGTTGGCGCTTATGATGTCGATTTCGCTCCGTTTTATTCCAACATTGATGGACGAGACGGATAAAATTATGAAGGCACAGTTGGCCCGTGGTTCCGATTTAACGAGCGGAACGATGAAAGAACGAATCAAGGCTGTGGTTCCGCTTTTAGTGCCATTATTCGTCAGCGCATTTAAACGGGCTGAAGATTTAGCGATTGCGATGGAAGTGCGTGGCTATCGTGGAGGAGAAGGAAGGACAAGGTATCGGCAATTGCAATGGGGCTGGCGGGACACGCTTATCCTTTTTGTATTTGCTGCACTCGTTGCAGCCTTGTTTTGGTTCAGGGGGTAAATTGAAATGAATCGAGTGAAAGCTACGGTCGCATATGATGGCACAAATTTTGCAGGCTATCAATTCCAACCCAAAATGCGCACTGTCCAATCAGAGATCGACAAGGCGCTCAGAAAGCTGCATAAAGATCCTGCCATTTACTCGGTAGCGAGCGGCAGAACGGATGCAGGTGTACATGCATGGGGCCAAGTGATCCATTTCGATACTCCACTTGAGTTGGAATTGGATCGGTGGCAAATGGCGTTAAATGTTTTGCTTCCAAAAGATATCCGTATTGTCGGAACGGAATATGTTGATGATGAGTTCCACGCGCGCTATTCAGCGACCGGGAAGACGTATATGTTCAAGTGGTCGTATAGCGAAGTACAAAGCCCTTTTGATCGGAATTATTCCGTCCATTTAGGGAAGTGGCGACCAGATATCGAGCGTATGCGGGAAGCAGCACACTATTTTATTGGCACGCATGATTTTACGAGCTTTTGCTCATCGAAAACAGCGACATCGACGAAAGTGCGTACAGTTCGTGAATTGACGCTTACGAAGAGGGATGAAGAGCTGATTATGATGATTGAAGGAAACGGCTTTTTATACAATATGGTGCGCACTATAGCGGGGATGCTGTTCGCAGTTGGAATCGGCTGGAACGACCCTGAAGATATGAAGAAAATCATCGAAGCAAAAGATCGCAAAAAAGCGGGTAAAACTGCGCCAGCTCACGGTTTGTACTTGATGAGTGTGACATATGATGACTGAGCCAACTTTTCCAGGTGTTTTCTATGAAAATGCTTGACTTAAAGCGGTAAACGATATAAGATGGTAAATGGTATTTCAATAACCCCACAATAAGCCCCGGAAAGTTTATTTGTGTTTAGGGATAGAGAAAACGGAACAATTTGATTTGAAAACTTAGGAGGAAACAACACATGCGTACAACATTCATGGCTAAAGGTCACGAAGTAGAGCGTAAATGGCTCGTTGTCGACGCTGAAGGACAGACGCTTGGACGTCTTGCTTCTGAAGTTGCATCTATTTTGCGCGGCAAAAACAAGCCAACGTTCACGCCACACGTTGACACTGGCGATCACGTAATCATTATCAATGCTGAAAAAATCCAATTGACTGGCAATAAATTAAACGACAAAATCTACTACCGTCACACGAACCACCCAGGCGGTATCAAGTCTCGTACAGCGCTTGAAATGCGTACAAACTACCCAACAAAAATGTTGGAACTAGCAGTAAAAGGCATGCTTCCAAAAGGTCCATTAGGTCGTCAAACGATCAAAAAACTTCATGTTTACGCTGGACCGGAACATCCACATGCGGCACAAAAACCAGAAGCATATGAGCTTCGCGGATAATTAAGAGGAGGAAACACTTTTGGCACAAGTACAATATATCGGCACTGGCCGTCGTAAAAGCTCAGTAGCTCGTGTACGTCTCGTACCTGGCGATGGAAAAATCGTCGTAAACAAACGCGACGTAGAAGACTACGTACCATTCGAAACACTTCGTGAAGTGATTAAACAACCACTCGTGGCAACTCAAACTCTTGGCAGCTACGATATCCATGTAAACGTCCACGGCGGCGGTTACACTGGTCAAGCAGGCGCAATCCGTCACGGTGTTGCTCGTGCACTTCTTAACGTAGACCCTGACTTCCGTGCTCCATTGAAAGCAGCAGGTCTTCTAACACGTGACGCACGCATGAAAGAACGTAAGAAATACGGTCTTAAAGGCGCTCGTCGTGCACCTCAATTTTCAAAACGTTAATATTGGCTACATGCCGATGTTTACAGCCTCTTCCCGAGAGAATCGGGAAGGGGTTTTTTTATGCCAAAATTCTTAATACTAAGACACAAACAATAACTCCAAAAATAGATGAGACACGAAATAGGCTCATCTTTTTTATAAAAGGGATGACTCGACAGAAGAAGATACTACTGTACCAATTCCTGTCCACACAGAAAAGGCAACGGATAGATCAATGGTTTCCATGGCGCTTGATGGAGAAGCTAATAATAAATCCACCATTTAAGATGAAATTATGAAACGGAGATCGGAACTATTGAGAAATAGAAAAGCAATGCAAAATCCTTGTAATATATTATCCAATAATCGGCTAATGGAATAAAGTTTAGTGAGTTGTTTCCCAATAGTAGATGTGGATAGTAGGGTTATTCTTATTACTGAAATTAAGAAAATTGAAACTACGGACATGCTTGATACGTAGTATAACATTACCACATTAATTATAGGGGGATATTCTCAAATGAGTTCTTCGAAATTCAGTGTCAGTCGGCTGCTTTTGTACTTTGTGCTCGTATCACTATTTCTATTTGTATCGGGAAATGTTGTCGGACGATATTTGGTAGAAACTCAAGGTATAGATAAACAAAAAGCCGTACTTTTACAAGGTGTAATTTTTACGGGGTTAACGCTTGTTGTAATGTTTATACTGAAAAGAAAAAATCCAGACCTGTTCAAAAATATTGGTTTGAAGGGCGTGAATTCATCATCTAAGTTGTTGGTCGGAATTGCATTGCCTTTTATTTTACTCGTATCAGGCATTTTTACAGCTTATTTATTTGGAGGCATAGAAAATGTCAGCTTGAACTTAACGAAAAATGTTATCATTGCTATTTTAATCAATTCAGTGACGGCATTTATGTATGAGGCGTTTCCAGAAGAAGTTTTTATCCGTGGACTAATATTTGAAGAGTTGCATAAGAAATATAGATTTCTCATCTCTTTGATTTTACAACCGTTAATTTTCATTTGTGTGCCGATTATGGTGATGGGTATTGCGTCAATATTCTTTGGTGATCCATTTGCAGTAACTATAGACTATTTTATTTTACTCTTTACTTTTGGAATTGCTCTACAGCTATATAGAAAGTATACAGGAACACTATGGATGAGTATTATCTTTCATATTGTTTATCTTGAAGTGGCTAGATATATCTCAATAGGAGGCATGTATGACTCAGATGTTGCTCTATTAAAGTTTGATGAGGCATTTGGGGGATTTATGACACTATACTTGTCTTTTCTGTTTATAGTGATATTAAGTGTGGTAGTGTTGTCAGTTTTGTTACTAATTGACAAAAGAAAAAATAAGGAAGTACTTTATTAAGAAAAATTTAAGAATTACCCTACTCTTTTTTTAAGAAGTTTTAGCTACTCTTTTAATGTAGGAGAAATAGGAGGTAGCTTAAAAATGAAGAAGTGGGGCTTTTTAGTTTTATTAATAGCGTGCTTGTGTTTTGTTTTCATAAAAAATGGCTCTTTTTTCGAACCAAAAGCAGATGTTCCAAACGTAGAAGTAGAGGAAAATGATCAAGGAGAGGATATTGATAATATCCAAACTATAAAGATTACAGAAGAACAAATTTATCAAGGGGATCTGCTTTTAGTCAATAGTGAATATCCTGTTCGCCAAGAAGGTATAAAATCCGATGTCGTCAATCTTTTTACACAAAATGAGTTGGTAAAGGGATACGGATTGTTGTATAACGATACTTATTTGTCAGAGGAGATCGCACATAAATTTTCAAAAATGATTGCTTCCGCAAAAAAAGAAGGAGTTGATAATTTCTGGATTACTAGTGGCTACCGCAACTTTGATGAGCAAAGAAAACTTTATCAAGAAATGGGCTCTGATGCTGCTTTGCCTGCCGGATATAGCGAACATAATTTGGGGTTATCGCTTGATGTTGGAACTACTCAAACGACGATGGCTAAAGCACCTGAAGGAGAGTGGATAGAAAAAAATGCTTGGAAACACGGGTTCATTTTACGATATCCACAAGATAAATCTGACATAACGGGCATACAATACGAACCATGGCATATCCGCTATGTTGGGTTGCCGCATAGTGCGATTATGAAGAAAAAGGATTTTGTTTTAGAAGAGTATTTAGATTACCTAAAGGAGAAAAAGAAGATTTCGGTTAAGATTGAAGGTGAAAAATATACAGTTTCTTATTACCCTCTTTCAGAAAACATGATCATTAATACACCCATCAATCAGGAATATGTGATTTCAGGTGACAATATGGATGGAGTCATTGTGACCGTTTATGAATGATAAGTGATCTCTTGAAACTAATTTATTATAAAGTCGAATCAAAGGAAGACTAAATTTATAGGTGAAAAATATCCACGAACGGGCGCTTTATCTTTAGTAAGAAGGCGTCTTTTTTTATGCATCTAAACAAAAGATTTTTAAAATTTCTACCTAAATTTTTATTTAATCCTATTCTACGGTCATTTGTATAATTAAAAGAATTGTTACGAATCTAAGAAGTGGCTTTACATGTTCGGTGTTTAGTTTGCGAGCTAGTCTTACTCCGAACTGCGCACCTACGATTCCTCCAAGCATTAATGTTAAAGTGAGTGGCCAAATGATTTTACCAGCTGCGATATAGGTGATGGCAGATCCAAAGCAACTCGCAAAAACGCCAATTCTAAGCCAACTGCTCGAATATAAGCTATTTTTCGACTTGCATATAAGTACAACGCAAGCGTGCTGCTTCCTGGTTCAAACATTCCATCGTACATTCCTATACCAATCAGTGCAGGACCAGATTTATAATTAACATTAAACTGTTCAGTACCATCAAAATTACCGTTACTTAGGAAAGAAGTTACAAATGCAAAGCTTAATAAAAGTATTGCAATGATTGTCAGCATACTTCCACTTAAAAAGGACGCAATAAGTCCACCTAAAATACCTCCCCCTAGACAGAACATGAGGACCGACAATGCTTCTTTCATGGAAACTTCTTTACTCTTAAAGATGACAAGAAAGCTTGAGAGTGAACTGACCGTATTGGAAACCTTGTTCGCACCGATTGCTGAATGCACTGGTATTCCCATAAGTAACATCGCTGGTAAGCTAATCAGTCCAGCACCTCCTACCAACGTGCCAACTACATTACCTATAATTCCAATCGAAAAAATACAAAAAATTCTATCGTCTAGCCTTCTCTCCAGAGCCTTAACGTATATTTAGCCTACCACACAGTAAAAATGGTGACCCATTTCGTCATTTAATTGAATGTGCAGGGAATTACCAAGTGTATGTTGAATAGTAATGTAATGAAGTCGTTGAGGGAGAAAGATTATGAATAAACTCAAAGAATACTATAAGGAAAGGGCGTTTAGCCTGTTTGGAAAAAGGCCTCACAATGGAGGTAGGACAACATTTGCCCAATTAAGGATTATCCCCGAGTATATAGTGGACTTGGAAAGTGGGCAAGTTACTGGCCAAGTCAAACATAATGATAAGGTATATTTGACTGTCTTTGTAAATGTTCATAGCCAAACTACCGTGGCTAAAGGAAGTCTTATAGGAATTTATAAACATACGAAACCTTTTAAGAGGAAGAACTATATAGAATATATGATAGATGAGGCTAAATTTTTAATTGAAAATGAAATAGCTGATCCAAAAGAAGATTATCGTAGGAACTTCAACTAAAAAGCATATAAGTTTTAAAGAGCATAGAGATAATTCTCTTTTATTTAGGCAATTATAGAATCCAAATTTAGTTATCTTTATAAGTAACAACATCCTGTCGGATCGATTCGTTCAAGCAGCAATCCAAATCCACGATTCATGAAGGGGGGAAGCGTATGATCTATTTCATTATGCCTGCCGTGGTAGCATTAATTGGTACTCTTATTTTGTCATTGGTTTTTAAAAATTCTTCGAAAGCGGATAAAGGAGTTGAGTTGAATTATTTTAAATTATCGTATAGACGAAAAATGATTAGAACACTCGCAAACATTCCGATAATCATTTTGCTACTCATCGTTCTTTACAGCTTTTCAAACTGGAGTACGTTGGGAAATACATTAATCGGGTTATTTTTTGTTTTCCTATTTTTAATACAGATCGTTTATAACTTTTTTATGTGGAAAAGGAATGAAGCTTAAACTGTGATTGTGCCAAGTAAATTACGATTACTAACGGGCAATCAGAATCTACCGTATTTGAAGATGTAGATAAACTTAGCCATTGACTGAGGAATGTAAGAATTAGTATGAAGGGGGGACCATCATTTGGGTAAGAATAAAAAAGTAGGAATTGCATTGGGTGTTTTATCTATACGATATCATTCATTTCAAAAATGTATTAAAAGACAATGAACTACAGTAGCTATACATTATCAAGCTCCGCAATTAAAATGCATTGTGGGGGAGGAATCGGTTATGGAAAGCAATCATTCATGGAACGTAAAGGAACCAGTTCAAATCGTTGTAAATTGTATTCAACAATGTTTAAAAGATCATACAAGTCCATTGGTTGTTTCGATAGATGGCGGGAGTGGCGCAGGTAAATCATCAATTGCGTCTGAAGTAGCCTCATACATAGGGGGCTACAGTCGTTCAATGTGATGATTTTTTCAATATTAAAATACCTGACGGGGATTGGGACACTTTCTCACTTGAAAAGAGATGCCGTTACTGTATTGATTGGGAGAGATTACGCAATGAGGCTCTGTTGCCTTTGCTTAAAGGGAAAAAGGCAGCATATCACCCGTTCTATCTTTTGACTGCGAACGATTTATCAACAAGGGTAGAGAAGGAACCTTCACAAATTATACTTCTTGATGGAATATACAGTTCATATTGGTTAGCTGATTTGGTCCACCTTTCAGTGCTTGTAGATGTATCATCTGAAGTTCGGTATAAGCGCCATAATTTAAGGGAAGATACTGACGATACGGAATGGCATTTGCGTTGGGATCCTGTTGAAGACTACTACTTTTCGGTTCTTCGTTCTCCAGACACATTTGACTTGGTCGTTGGGAATGAATGATAGTTGGGAACAGAATTGTAACTATAAAATGAAGATTCAGCAGTGAAAACTTTTTAAACGATCAGCGCGGATATAGTGGAAAATGACAAAGAATCCATTACAATGGATTCTTCAGACTGTAGACAAACACCAGGAATTTTTGGTGTTTGCCTACAGTCTTTTTTCTTTTAAAATAGAAGTAATACTAGAAAAGTTGATTTCCACTGCGGTCGGACGCTTTC